>NZ_JBKFDO010000013.1:0-113278 GCF_046557355.1 Myroides sp. DW712 | reverse complement strand
GCGGTAATCACATCTTTTTCATCTTCCGTACCGACATTAACCTTTTTAGACACCGTTTTGAAAAAAGTATTAGTTTCAATAGCAGTTAAATCCAAGTCAATTTTATCATATCCTCCCTCAGTATTAGGTTTGAGGTAAGCGTATTTGTTTGTTTCTGGATTAAAAGAAACCAAGTAGCTAACATCTGTTTCTTCTGTATTACCTCCATTGATAATGCTGTTGATTTGTTCCTCCAATTTTTCTTCCAGTTCAACAAACTGATTGCTAACATAGCTATCTCCCGTTAACAACTCCCATTTTGAACCGTCCCAGTAGTAAAAACCTGCAGCCATTTCCGTTCCATTGTTGTAGACAATTACTCCCGTTGGATTACTTCCTCCTTCTAAGACCGTATTTGCCTGTAAGGCAATTCGAGGGAGTAATACCCCTTTAGTGTTGGATTGAATATCTAAAATTGTTGCTGGATCTGGAACATGTCCCCCAATACTCAATCCTAATTCCTGTGCTTGCATACTTGTTGCTCCTAAACCAATAATACTCATGGCCCATACTATTCTCTTAATCATATACTCTGTTTTTTAAATTACAATATTTGTTTTTTCGTGCTCGTGATTCGTTTAAACGACTTAATGTTAACAATCACTAACATTCTCTAAAAATCAACTATTGTGCCACAAAAATCTCAATATTCAAATATTAGCTAAAAAAAGAGTGCGAAACTCGACACAAAAAACATAAACAACTACAAACCAATAACTTACAAACAATAAAAACACTTTTTTGTTAACTTTTTTTTAACAAAAAAATAATCTATTCAAATAAAAAAACTTAATTTTTTAAAAATTTAAAGAAGTAAACCTATTTTAAATAATCGCAATTAATAAAATAGCAGAGAAAATTATGAACCCTTGAGAATAGAAAAGGCATTCAAAACTACCTTTTCATCTATCTTCCAAGAATCAAGCTCTTGGAAAAGGAATACAAAATCGATTTACATAGGATTAACATCAAAAAAAAGAGAGCTAGGGCTCTCTTTTTCTAATTCTACTACCTGTTTTTGTCCTTTGAAAAGGAATATGGTAGTATTATGCGATAACGATGTAGTTTTTTTCCTATTTGAAACGTAAAATCAATTTGCTATCTGTTGTTTCCTTATCATTTACATTCTATTTCTGCTTTTTTACAATAAACAATACATTGAGGTAGGTTTTCTTAGCCAGTACAGGATTAGTAGCCCACAATTTAAAAGTTAACTTTCCTTCACTGGAAATAGAAAGATCATGGGGAAAAATCACAGCATCGTCAAAATCGGTAATTGCATAATTCAGCTCATCTCGTCGGTACAAGCGTTCCGTTCCTGCTTTCGGAATTACATCTAAATCATAACTAGGGTTAGCAATAAACTTCGTATTGGTGGCTGTTTTTGCAAATTGTCTTTCATACTCCGCATATAGGTCAACCGTTTGGTAATTTGTACTATTTTCTAACTGAATTGTAAAAGAAGGAAGCGTAAAAAAGTAATTGACATTTTGTGCAACACTAGGATCCGCTACTTCTTGTCTTTCCCAAATCGTTCCATTCCAGATGTACATTCCTTGGGTAAAGCCATTGGTTGTTGCCAAATTATATACCTGTAACCCGATGTGTTCTTTCATCAGCTTACTTCTTTGTGTTGTATTGGTCCATACGGTTTCTGCAGTAGAAACAAAGGGCTCCAGCGTTGCTTGATTCACTAACATTACACGAGGTAATAACAAGCCCCCTGTTTTAGAAGTCACATTATTTGCATCCGGTGCTTGCGTTTTTACATCTAAAAGTGCAGCCCTAGCAGATATTTGGTCTAGACCAATCGTCACTTGTGCTTGTAATGAAGTAGTCGTTCCTATTAAACCTAGGGCAATAGCTACCATATAGTATATTTTATTTGCTTTCATACCTGATATTTTCTTTATACATTCTCCTTTTTCACGCGTTTTCTCTCACATTTCCTAAACTATCTCTTGACGAGAAAGAATACATTTAAATACGTATTTGCACTTACAGCAGGAGTGGCTGATTTCAATTTAAAAGTCAACTTCCCCTCGTCAGAAACTGAAATGGAAGTAGGAGCAATAACCGTATCATCAAAATACGTAATGACGTAATTCAACTCGTCTCGGCGATACAATCTATCTGTTCCCACCATAGGCAATAGATCTAAATCATAGCTTGGATTAGAAACAAATGTATTATCGGCTGTGGATCTTCGCGTAAACTGTCTAACGTACTCCGCATATAAGTCAACCGTTTGAATGGCTGTGGTTTCTGCTAACTCGATATTAAATGTAGGTAGGGTAAAATAGTAATTAATATTTTGTTGTTCATCCGCTCCTGATCGATTTTGTTTTTGCCAAGTCACTCCATCCCAAATATACATACCCCGTGTAAAACCGTTGACTATGGCCAAGTTGTATACTTGTAATCCGATGTGTTTTGTACTCAATTCGCTTTTTAGTGTTGGATTTGTCCAAGCGGCATCTGTTGTTGCTACAAAGGGTTCCAAAGTAGCAGGATCTACAAGCATCACACGAGGTAGAAGTAAGCCACCAGTTGTGGAAGTAATATTATTTCCATCAGGTGATTGTGATTTCAAATCCAACAAAGCTGCTTTCGCTGGGATCTCGTCTGATCCAATGGTCACCTGTGCTTGTAATGCAGGAGCCATTCCTAGTACAACCAGCAACACCACTAGTATATCATATATCTTATTTGTTTGCATAACTTTTTCTCTTTACCTCCTTATTTTTTTTCACGACCTTTTTTCACGACCAAGTAAATATTCATAAACGACGAAGAACTTGGATTGATATTGTGTACCGTATACGACATAATCCCTGAATCACTTATACCATTAATCGTAAGGACAGATTTATCATAATGAGTAACGACAAAGTCCAAATCAGTTAAAGGATAACGATAATTTATCAACACATCCAATTTATCGTCGTCATCCATATTGGTAATAAAATGATTGGAACGTAGATTAATGGAATAGATACTATATAAATCAACGGTTAACGTATTGGAATCCCCATCTGCCATTAAGGGCAGGTTAAATGCAGGAAGCGGAAAAGCAATTCGAATAGGCACAATCGGTTTTATTTCTTTGAATAACTGCTCCCACTGGATGCCATTCCACACATAAGGGCCTGGGGCAAATGTCGTATTTTCCGTCAGGTTATATACCTCTAAGCCCGTATGTTCTTGCTTTAATGCTTCTCTTTTAGCCTCTTCGATCCATTCAGCATCCGTCACTTTAATAAAAGGTTCAAGTGTACGCAAATCATTCAACGATACTCGAGGCAAGAGTATTCCTCCTGTGCCCGTTGTACTATTTTGTGCATCTGCTACTTGGCTCTTAAGGTCTAAAACAGCCGCTTGTTCAACTATTTCGGAACTTCCTATGGTGACTTGGGCGTACATCCCAGCACTTATTCCCAAAAGAAAGTATCCTATTACTACACTATATTTCATTTTTTATTTTTTTATTGGAGTTATCCCCTTTCTTTAACTTCACGTATACCAACTTGTAGGTTGTGCTTATGTCGCTGTTTTATTTTTACTACAACCACTAATTTCCTAGTGTCAGATGTATATTGGGATTAACAGGCATTAGCGGTAACCTACAATCCTCCACTTCTACTAATTTTTCGGCAGTATCCCCTAGAGATCCAATAATCTGATTTTGATTTAAATCATAGATTGTCACTCGTACACGGTAATTTCCTTCTGACATATAGGTATGTTGCGTAGTTACTTCCCCCAAGTATCCAGCGTGTACACCTGTAATTTTAATAGGTGTACCGTCACCAAAATCCCAATGCGCATAAAAATCTATAACCGGAAAATGTAACGGATAAATTCGTACTGTAATTTCGGTTTCCTCCCCTGCACAAATTATATCTGTATTGAAGTTAGCGGCAACAGATCGGCTTGCATTAGCTTGTAAAGTTGCTCCCCTATAAGCGAGGTAAGAGCGAGCAGATGCTTGTTGTTCCTGTTCTTGAAATTCTTGTTGCTTTTTTAGCTTCTCTGGAGTAATCCGTTGGGACTCCTGAGGGGAAAAAGTAAGATAAGTTGACGTATTTTGTTCTACCTGATTGGTTGTGCGGTCTTGTGCATTTACACACACAAAGGAAGCCAACACTATACTAAATAAAATTTTTTTCATAACTATTTTTTTCAAAATGTTTATCTTCACCTACAATATTCAATTTTGAGAATATTGTATATTTAAAATTCTCATATTGAGTTTTCATAGCACATACAAAAAGTGTTCCAATTTTTAAATTATCAAATAATATTTTAATTTTTATTCATTTATACTATGAATAACGCTATACTAAAATGGGTTTATTTGTAAAAATTACTTTTTTTTTCACCTGTAAATACTGGGGACTATAACAGGAGAAACCGCCACCATACCCCTGATATTAAACCCATTAACTCTTTATTATCAGTACTATTGCACGATTCCTTTACCATAAAAAAAGGAACAAAATTGAGTTTTGTTCCTTTTCATTATAACTATTGTTTCAGATTAAATTAATTAGGTTCTTTGATTCTTAGTTTCGTCGGCATTAATGGATTAACTAATTTTTTACATTTACTAACAACTACAGTTAGTTTAGTTGGTCTAGAGCGATACACTTCTTCTCCAAAAGGTCCCTCATCTCGCATTACTCCTTTTGCGGAATAGTATACAGAATACTCTCCCTCTGGTAAATTATCCTCTGTTGCTGTAAACGTAACTGTCCGCTCTCCATCATAGGACCACGTTCCTACACCTGGTTGTGTATAGGCAAATGGATTACCATCATTTAGATCATAACCTTCTTCATCTTCAAAGCGAAAACTATCATAATCAATAAAATAGTTGGAATTTCCAGAACTTGGATTTGCAACTGAACCACTATAAAAATCAGAATTTTCATACGGGTCAAAGCGCACCTTCCTTCCATCATTATTTCCTTCTCCACTACAAAAAATAGCCCTTACATCTTCCGTTTCATGCTGATAAGGTAAGGTAACCTTTACATCCTTAACCAGCTGTACTTGAAAGGCTCCTCCTGTTCCTGCTGCAAAACCAATTTTAAATTTTTCGGGAATTTGTGTTTCAAAATCATAGAGGTCTCCGAATTGATCTCGGGTTTTAAACGTATTGGGATAGAAAAATTTATCAATTATATTCCCCTCTCCAGATTGATTTCTAATCTTCACTTCTACCTCACTACCTTCTCTTTCGTGATTGGGAACAACTTTCACTATAACCGTATTATACACTATATTTCCTCTATAATCATACCCAGGTCGCAAATCAAAGCGCTTAGAAAACTGTTCGTCGTGATAGTCATAATCTCCAGTATCATATTCTAATTTCGCTCTATTCGTAGAGCGTCGAAAGTCTGAGTTAATCGTATACAAAACAGGATATCCTTTGTATCGGTTATTTTTATACTGTGCCCCTCGAATTGTCACGTGACTTCCTGGTTCGTCCCATTCGAAATAAATTCCTTCTTTTCGCTCATACCTATTTCCAGAACGCATTTTAAAATCACCAAATACATCAAGTCCTACACCTAGGTAACCTCCATTCAAACCTGGAAGACTTCCCCCCTCATCACTATTTCGATAAGCATATCCTAAACTTGCCCCATGTGCACCAATCTCTAAGGTATTACTACTATCATATAAGAACATCGACAATCCATCCCCATAACGTCCATTAAAAGTATGTCCGTCAATCATGGCATACTTAAATTCGACAATAATTCCAAACTGAGAAGTAAACTCTATATCATCTAGAGCAAATCCAGTAAAAGTTTGTTCGATGTTTCCAACTTTATACGTCAAAGCAATACCACGATCCGAATATCGTTCATCGGGTACGGGAATATTCGTTACTCCAAAGTATTCTGTAATTTCATCGGGTTTTTCATCTCCGGTTAAAGAGATAAAATATGGAAATTGTCGCGCTTGTTGGGCTAGGACAATATGGGAGACCAAAATTGAAATCAAAAGTGTGAGTGCTAGGCCTAATTTATTTTTCATCATGCTTTTCCTTTTACCAAATTAAAAATAGAACTTTCTTACTCTTCTTTTACTCCAAATACAATATTAAAATAGGTATCGACATTCACTTCAACATCATCATCTACAGAATACGTTAAGTTTCCATCATCGCTAATTTCCACATCATAAAGTACGTCTTCATCATAGTACAAAATAAAGTAATTCAGTTCATTCGCTTGCAGAACAGGCAAGGTTGCCGATCCAGCACCACTATTTTTCACTTTAGGAGATCCAAATTGTTCGCTGTAAATATTATATACATTATAGCTCACATTTCGTTGTCCAGGAACAACAGTCACATAAAAGGATGGAGCATAAAAGAACTTAGGCATTGCCGCTTTTTCTGTTGCTGAAGCAGGTCTAAATTCACTTCCTCCATTCCCGTCTGAAGTCAAAACATATCCTTCTGGAGTATCATCATCGTCTTCATCCACAGAGCTAATCTTTTCTGCAGTCACTGCCTTGTCTTCAATGTGTTTGGTCTCTACTGCATTACTTTTAATATGTTCCGAATCTACTGCATCATCTGCTAATTCACCCGAACCAACTGCACCACCAGCCAAATGCTGGGATTTAATTCCAAAATCTTTCACCTTTATATTAACATCGCGCAATACTGCATCTTCTCCATATTGAACATCAATACTTGCATCGCCTTTTAAATCCCCTTTAGAAATATCTTGTCCTGTTGGTGCTTTAAAAGCTACTTGTCCATTGGATTCTACTGTCAATACATGCCCCCTTTGTGCGTTACCTGCAGAGATTTTTTCTGTTGTTACCGCACCATTGGCTAACTTCTCCGTTTGAATCGTAGCATTTTCAAGTTTACCTCCCGTAATGGTCGCATTGGCAATCTTGGCATTGGTTACCGCTAAATTGTTAATTTTATCGGTTGTAACCGCATTATTAGCAATGGTTCTTTGAATAATTGCATCAGAAGCTATATGACTAGATTCTACCGCATTACTATCAATTTTATTGCTTTTAATCGCACTATTTTCAATTTTAGAAGTGGTAATTGCAGCATCTATAATTTTTTCTGTTGTCACCGCATCATCATCGAGTTGAGCCGCTTTGATTCCCTTCTCTTTGACAGTAATCGTTGCATCTTGTAACGCAGCCCCAATTCCATTCGTCACATTGATGGATACAGATCCTTTTAATTCTCCTGAGGTTGTGTTTCCACCTGAAGCAAAAACAATTCCTCCTCTTCCATCCGAAGCTAGTACTTGTCCTGCAGGGGTGTTTGAATCCCCCGATTTGGAACTCATTTTCTCAATGGTTACATTTTTTTTGGCTATTTTTCTTGTGGTCACTGCATCATCAGCCAACTGCATTTCATTCACTCCACCATCTTTAATATTGACCGTAGCATCACCTAACAACGCATGCGCTGCACCAGCTCCTGTAATCGTAATACCCGTTCCTCCTCCTAAGGTTTTTCCAACTTCAGAAACAACGTCATTAAGATTTTGGAATTCTGCTCCTCCTTGACCATCAGTAATTAAAATTAATCCTTCTTCTTTATCTTGAGAACCAATTTTATCCGCAGTAACATTTCGTGCTGCTAAGTGAGTTGTTTTCACTCCTCCCTCTGCAATTGCAAGGTTTAATTCTTGTAAAGCGGCTTTATTATCTGCCACTTCAATAGAACCATCAGTTGCTGTAATAGCTTTGCCATGAGTTGTAGCTAACGTTTGTAGCGATTGAAAAGCGGTATTTCCACTACCATCTGCTGTTAGTATTGCGCCATTTGCTGCATTCGTATTATTTACTTTAGAACTGATTTTAGCTGCTGTAACAGCATTGGCTTTCAAGTGTTGGGTATTAATTCCCTCTTCAGCCACAGCAATCGTTGTTGCTTCTAACAACGCTTTATTATCTGCTGTCACTGTGATTGATTCATCAGCAGATAACGCTGCTCCTTCTCCATCAAAAACAGTCGAATTCAGTTCTTTATACGCTACAGTACCATTGGCTTGTGCAGTTAAAACGCTGTTTTCAGCTGCAGTACCAGCACTCATTTTTGCTACTGTTACCGCCCCATCTTGTAATTTACCCGTTGTAATTCCTCCTTCTTTTACATCTATAGATGTTGGAGCTAGTACGACATTTAATCCATTTGTATTATTGGTGAAGGTAAGTGCTGAACCCAATAAAAGGTCTTCACCACCTGCCTGTACTGCATCTTTTAACACATAATCAAAGCCTCCTTCTCCATCTGTTACCAAAAGGCGATCGGCTTGTACATTGGCTCCATTTTCTTTTGAACTCAATTTATCTCGCGTAATACTCTGATTGGCAATACCTAAGGTTACATCTTTTAATAAAGTATTGGTTCCATCACCACCTGTAAGGGTAATAATATCATCCGTTGTAAGATTCCCAGCTGTATCTGTAACGATATCACCTAGTTCACCCCAAACAACTTCTCCATCTCCTCTGGTTACTAAAACACTTGCAGCCGAAATCCCCTCAGCTGAAATCTTATCTGTTGTTACTGATTGTGTAGCTAACTGTGCATTTTGCACTGCACCATCAGCCAATTGAGCTGTTGTAATACCTTTTTCCTTAATCCCTAACTTCAAATTAGCCAACACTTTATCTACCCCATTATCAACAGTAACAATTCCGTCTGTTGCAATTGTACCTTTATTTGTGATTAACGAAGCAGTTAAAGGCTGGTAGCTCACCGTAACGCCATTGGCCCCTACGGTGGCTACCGCTCCTGGAGTAGCATTGCCTCCGTGTAACTTAGTTGCTTTTATTGAGGTATCATGGATTCCCAAAGTTACATCTGCCAATACTTTATCAACCCCATCTTCTGTTACAGAAATCGTTCCATCTGAATGAATGGTTCCCTTTTGTGTAAGTAAATCTGTTGATAAAGCTTGATAGCTTACTGTTCCTTGCGTATTCGCCACTGCTACGCGGTTATTTACTCCTGTTCCAGCAGTTAATTTACCTGCTTCAATCGTTGCATCTGCTAAGTTTAAATTTTTGATTGTTTCCGCTGCAATATGGGTTCCTTTTACACCACCATCTTTAATTTTTACAACTACTTTTTTATTTTCATCCCCAAAGAGTACATTTTCTCCCCCTTCGATATGAATTGCTGTCGATCCTACTACATCGCCATTCATTGCTGTTCCAATCGCCTCATCTACGGCAACAAAAGCAGCATTTCCAGAACCATCTGCTGTTAATACCGCACCGAGTTCTGCACCAGTCGTACCAATCTTAGCGGCCGTTACAGCATGACTTTGAATATGCTCACTGCCAATTCCGTCTTCTTTTACTTTTAAATCTATTTTTTGCAATACTGCTTTAGAACCATCACCACTAAGTTCTAATGAACTATCAACTCCCAAATTTTTTCCTTGAACAACAGCGGTCATTGGTTGGTATTTTACCGATCCATCGCCTTGAACAACGGGAATAAAACTCTCTTTTCCTGTACCAGCAAATAATTTATCTTCTGTAACAGCTAAATCTTTAATCTTTGCTGTAGTTACCCCTTGATTTTTAAGAGAAATTGTCATTTCATTCAACGCTGCTTTTTCTCCCCCTACTACAACAATGGAGCCGTCGTGAGCTACTGTCTTACCTTGGGTTGCTACCGTATTAAAAATCTCCTGCTTAACATTTATATCCGTAAGAATTTCTGAAATTTTCTCAATAATATCTGCTTCTACATCAATGATGGCTAAGGGTTGGTCCGTTGCTTTATCATAGAATTCATATACTCCTGATTCGGTTGTATTGATACGCAATGTATTGGCGTCGAACGGAATTCCTGTTCCTATTATTGTTCCATTTTGATCTACATCATTTTCATTAAAATAAGTAAAAGAGCCATTTCCATTATCCTGTAAAAGTGTAATGCGCTCTTGTGTATGAACAATATCTTCAATAATGGCATCGGTTGCATCTACCCACTGGGCTTTTCCAGCGTCATTAGTCACTAAGATTTGCTTAGCGGCTCCGCCTTTCATCTTAGCGGTTGTAACAGCCTCATTGGCAATGCTCAATTCTAGTGCTTTGAAAACAGCATCTGCTTCGCTTGGGTTACCATTGATTAAAATTCCATCTCCAGAGAGGGGAGCTTTATCAATTTCCAGCTCTTCAAGGGCTTCAATTCGCGCTGTAATTTCGGTAACCGCTTCTTCCACATTGGTATATTCAATCGTACTATTATCAAAAATAATTGATTTTGCACGGGTATTGATGGTAGCTAACGGTGTATCACTTGCTTTATCTTTAAAAATATAAATTCCAGGTGTGCTGCTATCAATACTCAAGGTATTGGCATTAAATGTCACCCCAACAGCATTTGGTTTTACATTGCCTTGGTTATCCACCTGATTTTCGTTGAAATAAGTAAATGTTCCGTCATTATGATCAGTTAAAACGGTTGGTTTTTCGTTGGAACTCAAAATCTCTATCAAAATTTGGTCATTGGCATCCATCCACTTCACCACACCACTAGCATCAGTCCCCAACAATTGACGTGCACCTGCTCCGCTTATTTTAGCAGCGGTAACGGCTTGATTTTTAATTTTTGCCGTAGTTACTGCATCAGTTGCCAATTTATCAGCCGTAATTCCACCTGTTACCACATCCAGTGTTACATCGGCTAAAGCTGCATGATCGCCTCCTTGTACCTCGATAGACGCAGATCCGACAATCGGTTTTCCATTATCTCCAATTACTTGACCTAAGGTTTTAAATTCAGCGCCTCCTTCTCCATTAGACGTAAGGACTAATCCAGACGCTTTATTCGTTCCTATTTTATCTTCCGTTACTGCTTTAGGCGCAAGGTGAGCAGTTTGAATTCCCTCTTGAGCGACAGCCAAATCAAGCGGTTGTAACGTTGCTCTATTCCCAATAGGAACTGAAATTGAACCATCATCAGAAGAAACGGCTTGGCCTTGAGTTAGTGCCACTTGATTCAAACTAGTAAAGGTTACGTTTCCATTGCCATCCGCGGTTAGTACTGTACCATCACCATACCTGCAGCTGAACCCGCACTATTTAATTTTTCAATTTCAATGGTTTGGTCTTTGATTTGAGCATTGGTAATACTTCCAGCTTTAATCCCCAATTTAACGTCGTTAAAGAGACTATTTACTCCATCTCCGCCTTGTAATTCCACAATGTCATCTGTGGTAAGGTTTCCTGCAGCATCTGTTACAATATCATCGAGTTCTCCCCATTTTACCACTCCATTGTCATCCGTTACCATCACTCGTTTCGGCAAATCTTCTCCTGCTAAAATTTTATCCACTGTTATTGCACCAGCTCCAATTTTTTCATTGGTAATACTGCCGTCGTTAATACCCAGTACAACATCTCCTAATACCTTATCCGTACCGTTATCTACACTGACGATGCCATCTGTGGAAATGGTTCCTTTTTCGGTTATGTTTGCTGTATTCACCGCTTGGTAACTCACTGTACCATCTGCATTTACAGTCGCAACATATCCGGCAGTTTGACCGCTTGCATCTAACTTATCAGCGGTAATGGATTGATTATTTACGCTCAAGCCCACATGACCTAATACTTTAGCTGTACCATCATTCACAGCAATAATCTCATCTCCTGTGATATTGCCTTTATTGGCAATATTCTCACCTGTAACGGGCTGATAGCTAACGCTACCATTGGCATTTACTGTAGCGACATGCCCCGCAGTAGCTCCTGTAGCGTCAAGTTTTTGCGCCTGGATTGTTTTATTTTTGATATTTTGGTTTTCAACTGTTTCTGAACCAATATGGGTTCCAGTTATTCCACCTGGATTCAACGTAATCGTCACTTTCTTATTTGCATCGCCAAACAACACATTTTCTCCGCCTCCAACAAGGTTGATAACACCATCTTCACCTGCCAAATCACCTTGCATCGCTGGTTTTACTGTTTCTGTAGGTGAGATAAAGCTCGTTTGCCCTAGGCCATCCGCCGTTAATACGCTGCCTATTCCTGATCCAGTTGATGCAATTTTATCAGTTCTTACGGCTCCAGTAGCGATATGTTCTGTTTTTACTCCTTCTTGATTTATATTGATTGTCACTTGGTGGAGTACGGATTTTTCTCCGCCTGTGATTGCCAAGGAACCATCATTGCTATTCATTTGCTTGCCCTTGCCTGCAATGGTAGCAAAAATTTGATTTTGTACCTCATCTTGTCCGAGAATTTCAGTTATATTCTCAATCACACTAGCAGTCACACTTAGTGTGGCAATTGGCTCATCTTGGGATAAATCGTAAAATTCAAAAATTCCCGTTCCTCTTCCCGAAGGTCTTTCTGTAACTTCCCTAACGGTAAGAGTATTGGCATTGAACGTTGTGCCTATAGCCCCTGGTAAACGATCTCCATGTATATCATAATCGGCTTCATTAAAATAGGTAAAGGTACCATCTTGATTATCAATTAACTCTGTAATCGCCTGATTAGAAGCTAAGATTTCCTTAATTGAATCGTCCGTTGCGCCAATCCATTGCGCTACCCCATCGGCGGAAGTTACCAAGAGTTGTCCTTTTACCCCTCCTTGAATTTTCTCAACTGTTACTGCTTTTGGTGCAATCGTTGGCGTGGTCACCCCTTCATTTGCAAGGGTTAACTCTAAGTTATTCAAGACCGCTTGATTGGGAGTTCCCCCCAACGCAATAGACCCATTGGGTGAGGTTACTGCTTTTCCTTTAGCCGCTACCGTAGTATAAATATCGTTTTGAACAGTTGTATCAGTTAAAATTTCCGTTATATTTTCAATAACTGTTCCCGCAATATCAATCGTCATTAAAGGCGCTGTAAGACTGGTTTTACCATCGTAAAACACATACACACCACTTCCCCCAGGTTGCTCTTCTATTTTTAAAGTATTGGCATCAAAGGAAACCCCTGGTCCAACGAGTTGACCATCGGCATCAATATCTTCTTCGTTATAGTAAACAAAAGTTCCATTGGCTGCACTGGTGTCCAAAATCGTCACTTTTTCATTGAACGAAACCACTTCTCCAATGACGTCATCACTAATAGGTACCCATTGTACGATACCGTCTTTGGTTACTAATAAGTGCTTATCAGCGCCAGGTTTTATCTTCGCTGTGGTAATACCTTCATTAGCCACAGAAAGCTGCATCGCATGTAAAGCAGCCTGCTCTCCATTGACAATTTGAAGCGAAGTATCTGCAGCTGTTACCGCTTTTCCTTGTGCTGCTACTGTATTGTAAACATTGGTTTGCACAACACTATCCTGCAAAATCTCTGTAATATTTTCCACTACAGTTCCCGCAATGTCAATGGTCGCTAAAGGCACTCCCGTTTGAGCAAAAGTTCCATCCTTAAATACATAGGTACCATTCGCAGTTTCATCAATAGTTAGCGTATTGGCATCGATGAGCATTTCCTTTGCCTTGATGGGTTGGCCATTAGCATCAATTGCTTCCTCATTATAGTACGAATAGGTTCCATCTCCATTGTCTTCAATCAGCGTAATGACCTCATTGAGGGATACTACTTCTTGTATAATTGCATCCGTAGCAGGTACCCATTGTGCTTGCCCATTTTTCGTAACTAAAATATACTTATCAGAACCTGGAGCCACTTTTTCAGTGGTCACAGCTTTGTTTTTAATCTTATAGGAAGTTACCGCATTATCGGCTATTTTTCCTTCAGTTATCGCTCCATCTGCAATAGTTAGTGTCATTTCTCGTAGTACGGCATCCGTTACTTGCGATTGACCGTTCACGAGAATCCCATTCCCTTTTAGGGCTGCTAAATTTCCTTGGGCTACTTCTACTTTTGCAATAATATTATTGACTACTTCTTGCAAATTATCTCCCTGAATCACGGTGGAATTATTGTCATACACAATAGCGCTCGCTCGTGTACTAATAGTCATTAACGGATTTTGTAAGGAGGTAGCTCCATCGTAAAAATCGTAAATCCCTTTTCCTGCTGCTCCTTCTCTTTCTTTAATGTTTAATGTATTTGCATCAAAGCGAATACCACTTCCAGGAATCAGTTGACCATTGGCATCAATACCATTTTCATTATAATAGGTAAAAGTTCCATCGTCTCCATCTACTAATAGAGTAACCTTTTCATTTTGAGTCACAAGTTCTTGGATAACCTCATGCGTGGCATTCACCCAATGTACTTCCCCTGATGCATCCGTTATTAAAAGGTTTTTCGATCCTCCTGGTTTGATTTTATCTGTCGTAATACTATGATCAGCAATACGCAAGGTTGTAGGAACCAATACGGCTTTTTCTCCCCCTGAAACCGTAATAATGTCATCACCAGTTAAACTCTTCGCATTGGCACTAATAGCTTGAAGAATTTCATTTGTCACATTTGTATCCCCCAGAATATGTGCAATATTTTGAATCACATCTGCTGGTACATCAATCTCTGTTTGTGTTTGATTTTCTGAAGTATAGGTGTATTTTCCTTGTCCATTAGGAGTAAATGTGGTTAATAGATTGATTTCTTGTAAAGGCACTGCTACCACCCTATTTTTGCTATCGCGTAAAAATAAAGTTTGGTTAGTTAGATCGACTGCTAACTCTTCATTTTTCGCTACATCTTCTAAGAAATCATCCGTAGCGCTAATTAAGCGCACCCAACGCGTGTCAAACCAAAAGTAATACCCAGGTTTTAATTCACTATTCACTGTAGTATTAAAGACCAATAAGCTATTAGGCACTTTACCACCTTGTATGAATGCTTTTGAATCTAACGACTCTAAAGGAATTCTCGGAATTAAAACCCCTTTAAAACTTCCTGACATTGCCTCTACATCTAAAAGTGCAGCCGGATTTGGATTTGCAGTTCCAATCCCCACTTGGGCAAACGTAAAACCTGACATCATAAGTAATGCAACTGAAAGTACATTTTTTTTCATAAACAACTTGATTATCTTAATTATATCTCCTTTTTACAACCTAAAGCAGCCCCTGTTTTTTAGGATAATACAACTATTAAACATGATTATTCCCTACGAGTTCTCCTACTTTATTTCTTCTTCTTCTTTTTTATCTAACTCCAACTTATTCAAACAGCATCCTGACTCCTTCTTTCCAGCCTTTCACCAGTTAACATTGCGCTAACTACGAGTATAAAAATAGCATGAGCTCCAATCTTTTTCATAACAGAATTAAAATAAAAATACATTTTTATCTTTTTTTATTTAAAAAAATCACATATCCCGATTTTTTACCATAAAGATAAGTTAATTATATTATATTTTACATAAAACACAACAATTAATAAGATTACTACTAATACCAATATTTCCTCAATTAAAGCCAATTATCTTATCTATTTTACTAATATAAACAGTGAAAAAACGACAAAAATTAATTTTAGCACAAAGGCAAAGCTTCCTTTTAGACCAGAATAATAGACAGAAAACGCGAGAAAAATGCATAAAAAACACCACAGAAAGCGACTTAGAAAATCTTCAATGATTGATTGAATATTAAAAATAGTATGACAAGTAATACGAAGTAATTCTCAATATGTAGATAAATAAATCTTTATTTATCAAAAATTACTTCCTTTTGTAATTTTAAAGGCTAAATATTTCTCTACCAAAGGAAATTAATCTATTTTTAGCTGTATTAACCTATAAAATATGGTATGCATATGGACTTTACGAAAGCGAGTTTTAAAGATTTTGAAAACATCCCCGATTTAGACATTTATCAAAGAGCAAATAAGCACGAAGGGTATCTAAATTACCTGCGTGAAAATGAATTTATGAACTATCGCTTGTTGGCGACTTCGGGTTGTGGACCTGAGATTGGATTAGAAGAAGATGGTTACATCAAAAAAGGAGACTATATTAGCTTTGTTTGCAACGATTATTTAGGTTTTACCCAACATCCAGAAATTAAAAAAGCGGTAATTAATGGGATAGAAAAATATGGTACAGGGGCAGGGGCTTCTCCTTTAATTGGAGGATATTTTGATTACCACCGAGAATTAGAAGACAAGATTTCTGCTTTTTTCAAACGCCCCAAAGGATCTTCCATTGTATATACAACAGGTTATACCTCCAACAGTGCTTCTCTTTTGTGTTTGCTAAAAAAAGAGGATATTGCTATTGTAGATATGGCGGTTCACGCCAGTGTGTATGAAGGAATTATGGGAACCACTGTTAAGCGCTTCTTACACAACAATACAGAAGCCCTAGAGCGCATTTTAGCGGCTTCTCAAGATGCCTACCGAACCAAAATGGTTATTATCGATGGGGTATATTCACAAGATGGAGATATTGCCAAACTCAAAGAAATTCTTGAAATTACCAAAAAATATGGCGGTGTACTTTTAGTGGATGACGCGCATGGTATTGGAGTACTAGGCGAAACAGGCCGTGGAGCCATGGAATACTATGACGTTTTGGATCAGGTTGACATCATTACGGGGACGTTTAGTAAAACTTTTGCCAACGTAGGTGGATATCTCGTGGCCAATAATCCAGATTTGATTTCCTATCTTCAATTCCAATCGAGACAATACGCCTTTTCTGCCGCAGCCACACCTGCCATCGTAGGAGTAAGCCGAGCTATCGAACTCATCGACGAGGAACCGCATTGGCAAAAGCAATTATGGAATAACGTGGAATATTACAAAAAAGGATTGCGCGACATTGGTCTGGAGATCGGGGCAACTGATTCTGCTATTATACCTGTTAAAATTGGCGATGTGTACAAAAATAGTCAAGCAGGTAAATTGTTACTGGAAAATGGCGTGTACACCAATCCCATTATGTATCCAGCCGTATCATTAAAAGACTCTCGCATTCGCATGAGCTTAATGGCAACCCACACCAAAGAACACCTAGATAAAGCGCTGAATGTGTTTGAATATATAAGCTCCAAATTACAGCTAAAAAACCAAGCACAATCCGTAGAATAACAGCTAAAAAACAGCTCCCAGTAGAGCTGTTTTTTTATTTTTATACCAAGAACGTTATAACGAATCTAAAGTAAACATTTTTTTCATTTGCTTTTTCTTCATCCAGGCAGGTAACAAAAGAAAAGACAAGTTGCGCACCCCAACCAAAAAAGGATTTCGCCATTGTGCCATTTTTCCTAAGGCCCAACTTTCGCGTACAATGCGATGGGCTTTTGCTTGCCGAATAGCAGGAAATCTGCTCAAAGCTTCTTCTAAGGAATAGTGCTCAAGTAAACGACTAATCACATATACATCTTCAATCGCCTGACAAGCACCTTGTCCTAAATTCGGTGTTGTAGCATGAGCGGCATCTCCAATAAGACAAGCCTTTTCTTTATACCAGCCCGAAAAAGGTTGGAGGTCGTATATTTTATCCAAGTGAATATTTTCTTTGGGGGTTTGCTGTATCATTCGCTGTACCCACAGTGGACATCCTGCGAGATAAAGCTCCACGTCGGTAGCCCGTTGATACAGCGTTTCATCCACCAAAAAATACCAATACACTTGTTGGTTGTCTAATTCTACAAATCCCATGCGCTTGCCCTTTCCCCAGCTTTCTATCGCTACATGCGCATAGCCCTCAGGCAATTCAAAAGGAAGTACGCCTCGCCAACACATTTGATGTGCATCGCGTAATGGATATTCGCCAAACAACAATTGTCTAACTTGAGAACGTAACCCATCAGCTCCAATTACAAATTCGTGCTGCATCGTTGTTTGATCCGTAAATTTAAGGGTATAACCTCCTTTAGGACGGTGTGTAATGTACTGCAAGCGCTTGTTGAGTTCAACGCACTCTTCTCCTACTGCATCGAGTAAAACGCGGTGTAAATCGCTGCGATGAATGGCAATATTTGCCAACTGATAGTATTCTTCAAAAGAAAGTAGTGAAGTTTGATCCAACACACGTAAATCCATATCTGTCAGCCTCACTGTAGAAATACGCGTCCCTTTGTGATTCAATTGTTCTGCAACACCCAAATGACGATACACCTGCATCGCATTATTTGCAAGCGCAATCCCCGCCCCTACAGGTTTAATTTCAGCTGCTGCTTCATACACCACAAAGGAAATACCCGCTTTCTTTAAAGCAATCGCCAATGTTAAACCTCCAATACCTGCTCCTACTATCGCTACTTGCATACTACGCTATTTTTTCATTTGACATAGTAAAGATAATGGAAAACAAGGAACAGTGCACAGTCAACCGTCAACCGTCAACCGTTAACTGTTAATCGTTCGCAAGGCTTTTTTGACAATATAAGCTGTTGCTTTCGTTTTACTTTCTTCTAGCCATCTATCACATAGATTTTGCACAAAATCAGGTCGACTTTTACTGGCGTCATTCAACCAATTACCAACACTATCTTGGACGTATTTTTCGGGATCATTGCGCAGGTTTTCCAATAAGGGCAACCCCAATTCAGGTGTAGTTTTCAATAGTTCAATTGGTGCACACCAAACACCTCTTGGACGTGTTGATTCAGTAGCAAAACGACGCACATTCGCATCAGCGTGTAACGTCCAGGGTTCTAAAACTGCTAAACTAAGCGATAGGTTAGCTATAATTGTGGGACGCACTGCCATCCAAGCCGTCTCTCGAACGCCAAAATGCGTATCTGCTGCAAAAGGCTGAATTGCCTGTAACTGTGCTGTAGGACTCAATTTCGGATTTCCACCTATCATATACGTCGCCCAACAACGAGGCATATCCGCTGGATGTTCTGCCAAAAAAGAAAAGAGTTCTTCATCCTCAGCTTCAGAAGCTTGAGTAAGTAAAACCTGCCCAATAGTTGCATTTTTTAATGTAACGGTGGGCTTTTTTATCGCCTCTAATGCTTGTAAAACAGGAACTAGATAACTCGTTTTCCCTCCTTGTTCCAACACAATAGCCAGCATTTTATTTACGTCTATTGCCAGCCATTCTACTAAATTTGCAGTTTCTATCACTCCTTGATTTAACTGTGCTAAAATCTCGGGGGGAATACTCTGTATCGTTTTTGATCCTTTTCTCTTAGTCTTGTCCATCGCGTTTTACTTTCCAATTGTGCCACAAAGATTAGCAACTTTTCCCATTTGGACAATACCGCATAAATTTGTCCCCTATGTTTTTTTGTTCTTTGTTGTTTGTTGTTTGCTTTTTGTTTTTTTGTTCATGTCTACAATCCATAGAACGATGATTCTTTTGCACTGAATTATCTTAGTAAAAAAAATAGTTGTATTAATGATCAACTAACGAAAAACTCGAAAAACAAAAGCCAAATAAAAAAACGCTATAGTAAAACACTACAGCGTCTTTCATTTAAGATATTAAAATTGTTGTGGGGACTTTAATCAATTGAAATATAGATTTTATTCGCTCTTTGGTAGATAAAAACAAACACTATCACATCTTCGTTTACCTATTTATCTATCTTTCTCAAACAAAAGTAGAAGCTATAAGTGGAATTCATGCCATGGAAAACCCCTATTTTTAAAAAACAGGGTTTTACACTCTTCTAGAAACTATCGAAACAAAACCCAAAAGCGTATGATTACCCATACCATACATTTTTTTAGTAGTTAAATTCACTAATTCAAAAAAGCACCTGTATATTTTTGACAAAATTTATCAAAACAATAATAAAAATTAACTTATATTTGTTTACTGTCATAAATCATCGTTCGCTTATTTAAAAGGATTTCATTAGAAAAATTATTCAAGTAAAAACTATTTTTTATGAAACATTCACAAACACTAACACCTTTACATTGGGTTTACCAAAGTATAGTCAATTGGGCGAACCTTGCTGATGATCGAAAAAAACTAATCGAAATTGCTGATTTCGAAGATAGTACCTTTTATTTTTTACGCGGTATTGTAGATACAGACGATATTCATGCCTATATGGGATGCTATATGGATACACTATATATGCATTTTATTCCTAGTTCATTAGATGTACCCGCCTCATTTACAGATTCTATGCATGTTCCCTGTCAATTATACAGCTGTATTGGAGGGAAAACCAATTCCTTTAAAGGACCTGTATTAAAAACAGAAGCGGAAGAACGCATAATGAATTGGGAAAATAAAACTATGCGCGATGAGGTTTTACAAGCTCCTGAGCTTTTTCAACTTTTCTGGATTCCCAATGAAGATTTTGAAGAGAACACCCCTATCAAAGTGAATTTAGCCATCAATAATGGTGCTCCCGATTTAATTCTGACGCAACTGAATAATACCGACAGTTTTTTAAACACGTGTAAACCTATTCCTCCATTTAAACCTTCATTCATTGTAAACAACTTTGCACTCTATGAGAAAATAATGGTCTGGAACATATAGCAGACAAAAAATGACCATTTTTAATTTTGTAACCTATATTACTTATTTAGTTCCAGCAGTTTTAAGTATCCTCATACTTTATGCTGGAACTAAAACACCTTTTACTGCGTTAAAATTTGCCTTGTTAGGTTACCTGACAACAAGTTTGCTCTTTTATTTATTAGGTGAGTATTTAGGAAGAAATTATCAAAATAATTTAATTTTAATTCCCATTTTTGGTGTGATTGAATTGGGTTGGTTCTCTTTTATGTACCGACTAATAAACGCCAACAAATACTACTATCTCATTTCTATCCCCGCTTTTATTTGCCTAATATATGAACTGAGTACGATTAACTTTCATCTGCCAACGCAAGTAGAATCCTACACTCGATTTATTGCAAACCTATCGCTTTTTTTATTAGCCTTACGCTATTGTTTTATGCTCTTACAGCAAGATTGGAAAAATTATAACCCCGCTTTTTTCCTGCTTAATTCAACCTTACTCCTCTATGCCGCTTTCTCCTGCCTGTACTATCTTCCTCTTAACTTACTCATTAACGGAAGATCTGAAAACATATTTTTATTTTGGTTTCTAAATATCATGATCAACTTATTGTTTTACATTATAAATACGAAAGTAGTATGCAGCACATCTGGCAAAGAGAAAATACAATTATAATTTGGTTTATTATTGGGCTAGTCCTTATTATGGTTATTAGTACTGCTTTTCTTATGTTGTTAAAATTAAACCACAAAAAACACCTAGATAATCAGCAAAAAATCAATCAATTAAACCTAAAACACAAAAAAAAACTACAACGTTCCTCTATTGACATTCAAGAAAAAGAACGACAGCGAATTGGCAGCGATTTACACGATTCTGTTATTAATGAATTGAATCTATTATTCTTACAATCGCAGGCGGGGCAAAGTGAGGAACAATTCATTGATAGTATTCAAAAAACCATACAGCTAACCCGACGCATTTCACACGATTTAAATCCACCTTTACTGGATTATGCGACTCTTGATAATCTAATTAAAGACTTGTTTCAACAGTGGAATATTTTCTATACCATTCAATTGCATATTGACAAACGCCCTTCTTTTGAACTAACCGTTGAACAAAAAATGCACCTACTTCGCATTATACAAGAATTAATGAGTAATATTTACAAACATGCTGAAGCCAGTCAGATTCAATTTCAATTGCGACTCTCTGAAAAGGCCATTGCCTTTGTTATGCGCGATAATGGTAAAGGTTTTCAATCCCCTTCCAATCAAATAGGGCTGGGTTTACAAAACATTCAAATTAGGGCTACTTTAGTCAAAGCCTCATTCAAATACAAGAAACAAATACCTACAGGAACCGCGTTCTTGTTTATACTCCCACAAAAAACTACCGCATGATGATACAAGTAACCCTTCTGGATGATGAAGTACTCATCACAGATTTACTATCGAACTTCTTACAACAAGATCCTTCTATTGAAATAAAAAACACCTATAATAGCGGAGCTACTTTTTTGCATGGGCTCCAAGAAAACACAACCTTACCGGATATTTTTATCTTCGACTATCGCCTCGGTGATATGGATGGATTGGAACTACTTAAGCACTTACGTACCTTAGAAATTCAAATACCTGTAATCTTATTATCTTCGCATTATAACGACAGTTTAATTAGTTTTATCGTTAAAACAGGGTTTGCTGCTTTTTTACCTAAAAATATGAAACCAAGCGCTTTGATTGAAGTCATTCACGAAGTTTACAACAAAGGTTTTTATTTATTACCTGCTCAATTTGAGCATTTACGCGAGCAAATGCTACTTAAGAATCAACCCCTAACAACTGATTTAAAACTGGCTTTAACAGAACGGGAAATCGAAGTACTCCACCTGATTGCTAAACAAAAAACGGGTAAAGAAATCGCTGATCTTTTATTTATTTCGCTTAAAACAGTAGAAGGACATAAAAACAGCCTATTCCTCAAAACAGGTGCAAAGAATGTAGTGGGACTCATTGTTTATGCCGTTCAAAATAAATTGATTACCCTAGATGAACTATCCCTGTATTAAACGAAACTTTTCGTCCTTGTTTGATTGCATTTAGGGGGCAAGCTGTTGTTTCATAAAAGCAATCGTTTGGGCAACTACTTTGGCTAAATCTTCTGGGAGTACTGTGGATTCATGTGGATGTCTGGCACCAAATACGTGGTCAGCTCCTTCCACAATAAATAACTCCGACGTTTTAATCCAGAGGTGAAGCAATTCAGCCTCTTTTACACTAACAGCCTGATCTTCCGTACCATTAACTAGCAATACGGGCTTTTTAAGATTTTGAGCCGCATATTGAATCGTCAATTCTTGTTCATGAGCTACAAAATCTTCCCAAAACGTAAAATAATGGGGCATTTGTTGTTTCGTGCGTCCATTCAAACTATAAAAAACACCTTCTTTTTCCCATTGTTCAAAATTATCACGTTGAGGGAATCGCTTTTTGAAATCTGCAACCCCTGCCCAGGATACGATTCCCCTAACCAGTTCGTTGTAATACCCTTGTAAGATGACAGCTCCCCCTCCTCTACTATGTCCGAGTAAAAATACACTTGTTTCGTCTACGTATGCTTCCTTCGAATAATGCGCTAAAACAGCTGCAATATCCTTTTGTTCTTGAGTATAAGTATTTCTTGCAAATGCATCTAAATCTACAAATTCTTGGGGTTGGTCAAGGGAAGTACCATTAAGTGAAAAATTAAATTTTACCGCTACAAATCCGGCTTTTGCGAAAGTTTGCATCACCAAATTCCAAGCTCCCCAATCTTTAAACCCTTTATAGCCGTGGCAGAAAACCACTAAAGGTCGTTTTTCACCAGCTGATTCTACATAACAATCAGCTAAAATAGAAGATGGAGTTCCATTTGGGATAATCGATATTGTGTGTTGTAATTCTTTCATTTTTTTACTGTATTTTAACAATTAATACTACGGCTTTAAAACAATCTTAAAACTAAATATTTTAATTTAGCTCAAACAAACCAATTGAATTAACGTTTAAATTAGGAATATGAAACTTTTAAATTCTTTTAGTCCGCTGTCTTTTGCTAGAATTTGTTATGTAGCTGTACTGAGTATCAGTGTATGTTTTATTTCACTGGACACCCATGCACAGGAGAAAGAACAAGTTACAATAAAAAACAAAACTTTCGCCTACGAAATAACGAAAGAAACGACAGCAGCCGATTTGGAACAAATTGAAAAAGAAATTAATGCTGAGAAAGTGGCTCACTTGCGTTTCTCTAATATAAAACGCAATGCCAAACAAGAGATCATTAGTCTGACCACTGAATTTAAAGATGAACGAGGTTCCTCTCAGAAAAAAAGCGAATATAATTCCCAAGGCATTCGTCCGTTTTCCGTTAAAATACACGAAAATGCAACGAGACAGAAGTATTTGGAAATTGCTAATGCGACAGCTCCTTTTTCAACCAACAACCAAAGCACAGGCGTACCTTCCCTCACAGATTTCTTCAATAATGACGAAGATGAGGATGATTCGTTTGGTAGTGATAGCATGATGGATATGATGCGCTCTATTCAAGAAAGCATGTTACAACAACAGGAAACGATAATGAAACTGTTTGAAGAAGCAGAAAAGAAGAAAGAGTAACCTAAGGAGTTCCCAAGTCACTTTGGTGAAAAAACAAAAAACGCCCCATGCTGGAGGCGTTTTTTTATTGCACACGAAAAAGCTATAACACTACTGTTATAGCTTTTCATTATTTAGATTAGCTTACTATCTAGAATAGTTAGGAGCTGATTTGGTAATTGTAATATTATGTGGATGACTTTCTCCAATTCCTGAAGCCGTTAATTGCACAAAGCGAGCTACTTCCTGTAGCGTTGGAATATCTTTCGCACCGCAGTATCCCATACCAGCGCGTAAACCTCCGATAAATTGTAACATACTTTCGTTCAATTCTCCTTTGTACGGAACGCGTCCTTCTATTCCTTCTGGAACTAATTTTTTCACATCGTCTTCAACATCTTGAAAATAGCGATCTTTAGACCCTTGTTTCATGGCTGCCACTGATCCCATTCCGCGATATGCTTTGAATTTTCTTCCTTCAAAGATGATTGTTTCTCCAGGAGATTCTTTTGTTCCAGCTAACATAGATCCTAACATCACACAATCAGCACCTGCACCGATTGCTTTCGGAATATCGCCTGTATAGCGTAAACCACCATCTCCAATGACAGGAACACCTGTTCCTTTTAAAGCTGCAGCCACTTCCATAATTGCTGAAAATTGAGGAAATCCTACCCCAGCCACAACACGAGTAGTACAGATAGACCCTGGTCCGATTCCAACTTTCACTGCATCTGCTCCTGCTTCTGCTAAGTATAAAGCTGCTTCAGGTGTAGCGATGTTACCAACTACAACGTCAATTTCTGGAAATGCTTGTTTCACTGCTTGTAACACACCTACAACCCCTTGAGTATGTCCGTGGGCTGTATCAATAATTAAAGCATCTACACCTGCTTTTACCAAAGCTGTTGCGCGTTCTACTGTATCATGAGTAACCCCTAAAGCTGCCGCTACACGTAAACGACCGAATTGATCTTTATTTGCGTTGGGCTTAAGCGTTAATTTTGTAATATCTCTAAACGTAATTAAACCAACTAATTTATAGTCTGCATTAACTACTGGTAATTTTTCAATTTTATTTTCTTGTAAAATACCTTCTGCTTGTTCTAAGGTTGTTCCTTCTGCTGCAGTAACTAGGTTATCTTTGGTCATTACTTCCGTAATTGGTTTTGCATTTTCTTTTTCAAAACGCATATCCCTATTGGTAATAATTCCCTTTAAAATACCCATTTCATCTACAACAGGAATACCGCCAATGCTGTATTCTGCCATTGCTTTCTTTGCATCACCCACCGTAGCCGTTAAAGGTAAAGTCACTGGATCAATAATCATCCCTGATTCAGCTCTTTTTACTTTGCGTACTTCTTTGGCTTGCTCTTCAATGGTCATATTTTTATGGATTACTCCTATTCCTCCTTCACGAGCAATAGCAATAGCCATTTCACTTTCTGTTACCGTATCCATCGCCGCAGATACTATGGGAACATTCAGTGTAATATTTCTTGAGAATTTTGTTTTTAAACTTACCTCACGGGGTAAAACTTCCGAATAATTTGGAACTAAAAGAACATCATCGTAAGTTAATCCTTGACCGATGATTTTTGTTGTGTGTGCTTTCATGTGCAATTGTAGTTGAATTGCACGCAAATTTAGTTTTTTTTATTCAGCTAAAAAAATCCTAGTGGTAAAAATTAAAAACTTTTAACGCTTCGTTGTAAGCGCTTTCAAATGACATGGCACTTAAGTTGGTATCTATCTTATTAGCAGTAAAGTAGCTCAACATTTTTTCGGTTGGCATATTTCCCGTCAAGTCATCTTTCGCCATTGGACAACCTCCATAGCCTTTGATTGCCCCATCATAGCGCAAGCATCCTGCTTTATAAGCGGCATCAATCTTCTCAAACCACGAGTCTGGCGTCGTGTGTAAATGCGCACCAAATTCAATATTTGGATAAGCGGGAATCAAATTACTGTATAGATAATCAATGACTTCTGGTGTTGAACTTCCTACGGTATCAGACAACGAAAGAATGTGTACCCCCATTTTCGACAAACGCTCTGTCCATTCACCAACGATATCCACATTCCAAGGGTCTCCATACGGATTACCAAATCCCATTGATAAATACGCTACTACTTCCTTATCCGTTTTAGTAGCAATGGCTAAAATTTCTTCGAGGGTAATTAACGATTCTGCAATCGTTTTATGCGTATTGCGCATTTGAAAATTCTCGGAAATAGAAAAAGGAAAACCTAAATACTGAATTTCTTTGTGTTGAGCAGCCTCTTCCGCGCCTCTCGTATTGGCAATAATAGCCAATAATTTACTTTGTGTTTTACTCAAATCCAATTGAGCTAAGACTTCCGTTGTATCTTGCATTTGCGGAATTGCTTTTGCAGATACAAAACTACCAAAGTCAATGGTATCAAAACCTACCCGCAATAAAGCCTGTATGTATTGTACTTTTTTTTCTGTTGGTATAAACATTTTAATGCCTTGCATGGCGTCGCGAGGACATTCTATAATTTTTACGGTTGGTTTCATAGTGCACCAAAGATAGAAGAAAGCCGGAAATTCTCAAAAACAAATTCGAAAATTAAAAAAAAAACAAAATTCCGTTATTGTTCTGCGTCCCCCTGTTGATTAAGATAGAAATCTTTAAGAATATTTTAAAGAAATACCGTAGAATTAATTGTAAGTTTGAAGGATAAGACAAATAGACTATGACTCAATCTACTGATACCGCGATTAACAAAAATTTATCCTTAGCTGATATCATTGAAAAAGCGGGTACGATTAAAGAATACCGCGCGTTGTTTTACGAAAAATTTCTAAAAAGCGACATTTACGTACTGGTAAAAAAAGGATACAATGATAATCACCAAGCCAACAGTTTCAATGCTAATGCGCCGATTATCACTTTTGAAAATCAACAAATTCCCATTTTTACTGATCCGAAACACATCTATGATCAAGGGGCAATTCAGGAAGAGATGAGCTATATGAAAGTAAATGGTCGCGCTTTTCTAGAACTTGCCATGGGGCATAACATCCTTGTTAATCCTTTTTCTAAGGTGTACAAAGAACTCGTTCCCAATGAAATTGCCGATATGCTCAACGGCTCTATTTTCAATGTAATCAAAGACAATGTCGCCCATATCCAGATGGAGGTACAAATTGGCAAGCCCGAAGTGGAACCTCAAGCATTATTAGCGGATTTAAAGACGACCTTTTCTTCTATTCCCATTATTTCCTCCGCTTATTTGGGTTGGATGTTTAATGCGCGTATTGATCAAAAGCCACACTATCTTTTTGCGATAGAATGTGACATTAAAAACGGGGCTGAATTTAAAGAAATTGCCGATGTGATTTCCAATTTATGTAAACCACACCTCAAGAAACACGAGTATATTGACATCATCCGTTTGGAGAAAAATGGCAATTTTAGCGATTATTTCTACAACCATGATCAACCTTTTTATACCAAGTAAAATGAATCAACCTGCTATATTTACGCCTATAGATAAAGAAACGTGGAGTCGAACCCCTTATTACGACTACTATCGTAACGTACTAAAGACAAAATACACGGTAAGTATAAAGATTGACATTAGTCTGTTGATGGCACGATATAAAGAGAAAAACTACAAATTCTTTCCTACCTTTCTTTATGTTATTATGTGTGCACTAAACAACAGCGAGGCACTACGCACTGCGATACACGAGGGGCAATTAGGCGTTTGGAGCTACGTAACTCCTCAATTTACGCTTTTCCATGAAGACGACCACACCTTCTCTGATGTATGGAGTGAATACAGTCCAGATTTTGCTGTGTTTCATCAAAATATTGTAGCGGATATTCAACACTATAAAAATGTAAAAGGGCTAAAAGTTAAACCCGGTTTACCTGGTAATTTTGTACCTATTTCTTGTGTTCCTTGGATAAGTTTCGAAAGTATTAGTCAAGATACCACGGAAGATACTGATTTCTTAAAACCAATCATTCGCTTTGGAAAATTCTACCAAGAACAAGAAAGGACTCTCATTCCCTTGTCAATTTACGTCAACCACGCGATTGCTGATGGTTACCATACAGCGATGTTCTTACGTGATATAGAAGCAATTGCAAACGATGTAGAGCGTTGGTTGGTTTAAAATAATAAAGGTGAATAGTAAAAATTACTTCCGATTAAAAAAGCTCTTCTGTTCCTTCGATTACTTGATCGGGATGGATTAATTGCAAATCTATTGTTTTAGCTGCTGTAAATTTAATTTCATCTTTATATCGCAGTACCATTCCCTTTTCGGTATTGAGTTGCCATCCGTCTTTAAAATAGATTCCTTTTGTTCTATCACTTTCCAAAACTATACTTTTCTCTTGTTGTGGCAAGAAGATTTCCACTTCTTTCCCATCTTTAGCAAAAAGCACAAAGCAACTTACTTCGTTATTTTCTAAATCATTTTCTAAACTTCCTTCATCTTCAATGGGATTCAAACGAAATCCTTGTTCAAACACGCGGATGCAGTCTGCCATCAAATAACTGTATCGATATCCTGCAGAATAAGCACATCCAAAACCATCTTCCTCGCCAACAACGGTTGTTCCACCATCTGTAGAGACTGTTTTATCTTGTTCTGACGCTGGATTCTTATCCTTGAGAATAAAATCACAAGAAACTAAACTAACAGATAAAAGTATACCTAGTACTAGTCCAATTTGTCGCATATTTATTTTTTTAGTGTGTTGAATACAAAACCGTTTCTATCGTGGAGAAGTTAGTAGGCTGTTCTGGATTATAGAAATACTTAATTAGTACCTCACCGTGAATCGCGCCAGAATAAAAGTCTGCTATAATCCATCGATGATTAATAAATTGCACTTTATTAATCACACATTTTTGACCATTCATTGCACCATAAGGAACAAGTGGATTTCCACCTTCTATGTGATTTAATGCTAAAATTTCCTCACGAATTTTATTTACATCTTGGTCAAGTGTTTTATAATCAAAGTATTCTTGGGCATCATCATTGTATCCCAATGAAAAATACTGAGCTTCATTTAATTCTTTCGATACTAATTTTAGTGAATCTCGAACAATTGCAATGCGTTTGTGGGCTATTTCAATTTTCTTCTCTTCTGATTTCATCATATTGCGATTGGTGTTGTACAAAAGCGCTATGATTAGTATAGAGAAAACAAAAAGGTAAAAAAAGACTTTATGTCTCATGCTTAGGGTAGTTTTATTTGTTGTTCATCGTAGGCCAAAGATACATTTTTTGGCAATATCTTTTCCACTTCTGCGCAAAAACCTAAATCTTGTGAAATATGAATCAAATAAGCCTGACAAGGATTGATTTTTTCAATAAATGCCAAGGCTTCCTCTAGATTAAAATGTGTAGGATGTTCTTTGATACGCAAGGCATTCACCACCAAAACCTTACATCCTTTTATCTTTTCTATTTCACTTTCAGCGATGTATTTCGCATCGGTAATATACACTAAATCATTCAGTCGGAACCCAAAAATAGGTAAGTCCCCATGTTGAATGGACAGAGGAATAATCGGTTTTCCTTTGACGTAAAACACCTGATCTGGCGCTATGATATGTTGTTGTACACTAGGTGCTCCCGGATAGCGATTTTCAGTGGTAAAGATATATTCGTATCGTTTTTCCAGCGCGTGCATGACGCGCTCTGAGGCATAGATTGGCATGGGACCATGAAGAAATGTTAGGGGGCGAATTTCATCTAAACCAGCGATGTGATCGGCATGTTCGTGTGTAAAGAGAATCGCATCAATATGCTTGCATTTCGCCTGTAGCATTTGATACCTAAAATCGGGACCACAATCAATTAAAAGGGTCAAATCATCCCAAGTAATCAAAGCAGATGTTCGCAATCTATAATCGCGTTTATCCAAGCTATTCCCTACTGGATGATCTATTGCTATTACAGGCACTCCCTGTGAAGTTCCCGTTCCTAAAAATCGTATTTCCAAAACCTATTGCTTTTTATACAAAAGTACACTTTATCTTTTTTTTTGTTGTATAGAATTTGTTACTTTGTTTCAAAAGCTTACAGATGGAATATTTTGCAGAAGATTTAGTACTAGAGGGAGACCGAATGATAGAGCAGCAACCGGCTATTTCGGATAAAGCGCTCCGCATTAACATGAATCACAACATTTATGGAACATTTGCCGAAATTGGAGCTGGCCAAGAGACTGTGCGTCATTTTTTTAGAGCAGGAGGATCCTCTCGTACCATTGCTAAAGCGATGTCTGCCTATGACAAGTCATTCAGTGATGCGATTTACAGTGTGGAAGATGATGGACGTTATGTAACGGAGAGTCGCTTGAATAAAATGTTGGATTATGAAACAAAAAAAATTGAAGATCGTATTCCACGCGCTGAGAACCCTACCAAGACCTTTTTTAGCTACGCCAATACCGTAGCAACTATAGATTACGCGAAAAAAAATAAAGGCCATGGTTGGGTAGGTATTATTTTTCAAACGGCACCTCACGAGCCGTATAGCAAAATTATTCTACACATTCAGTTTAAAGAAACGGATTCAAAACTACAACAAGAAACTTTGGGTATCTTAGGTGTAAACTTAATTTATGGAGCCTATTATCAACATCATGATCCCAAAAAATTAATCAGTTGTTTATACGACCACTTGGATCGAGATCAAATTGAAATTGACAGTATTAGCTTTACAGGGCATTTATTTGCTACGATTGATAATCGATTAATGAGTTTATTACTCGTTAAAAATGGCATGACGGAAGCAGTGATGTTTGGTCCTGATGGTCAAAGTCGCCTTGCGGCTAATGAATTATACCGCAAAAACATATTGGCATTACGCGGTAGTTTTAGGCCCGTTACCTTAGTCAATATGGATATGTACAAAAAGGCATTAGAGTCTTTTATCAACGAGAATCAGTTACAACGTCAAGATACAACTGTTATTTTTGAGATTACGCTTTCCAATTTGCTTATGGAGGGAAATCTAGATGAAAATGACTTCTTACATCGTGCGGATTTATTATGCTCTTTGGGACAAACTGTAATGATTTCAAACTTTCAAGAATACTATAAACTGACGGCTTATTTTTCTAAATATACCACAGAAAAAATTGCACTTTCTATGGGAGTTAGTAGTTTACTAAATATTTTTGAGGAGAAATATTACGCCAATTTAACAGGAGGTATGTTAGAAGCCCTGGGTAAATTATTCCGCAATCAAATGCGCATATACTTGTACCCTATGCATGATGAAGCGGGTACTCTTTTAGATTCAACCAATTTAAAAGTCGATTTACACATCAAAGAATTATATAAATTCTTTAAGAAAAACAATCAAATTGTTGACATAACAAATTACGAACCAAAAAACTTGGATATTTTTTCTCGCGATGTACTTCGTTCCCTTCAGGAGAATGCGCCTGGATGGGAAGAAAAACTACCAGAAGGTATTGCCAGCATGATTAAAGAGAAACAACTTTTTGGTTATGCTCAAGCGAAAGAAGAAGTTCACAGCTAAACTAGATAAACAAAAAAAGCGACGCTACTGGCGTCGCTTTTTGTATGCTTTATTTTTTTACTTTACTTCTTGGTCAATTACTGGAGTAATTTGTTTGAACTCCATAACTACTTGGTCACCGTTCTTAAAGAGTAACGCACTTTCTGTAATTTCATAGCTTGTTACTTCAGTTAAACCTTTAGTAAAAGCAAAATCAGCTACTCCTTCACAGAACATACGCGTAGCAGCTAATTTATCACCAATGGCAATTCCATTGTTCTCTTTCATTTCATATTCCCCAGTAATATTGTTACACCCATCTGTACCGTGTACCATAGCATTACCTTCAAAATTTAAGGTTGGCTTTTTACCAGGAAATAAATCTTCTAGTTCTTTATCTGCGGTATCTGTTGTATGAATAGCGATTAACTCCCAACTTCCAACTAAGTTCATCTTTGTCGTAACAGTCGTTTCTACTGCAGCATTTTCTGCTTCAAGTGCTTTTTCTGCACTTTTTTTCTCATTACAAGCAGCTACTGTTATGAACAGTAATCCTAGGGTTAAAAATTTGATTCTTTTCATTTTTGCAATTTTTAAATATTTCATTATACAAAACAAATATAAATATTAATTACAAAAACACCTTAAAAAGCTCCTAATTTATTAAGATACCGATACTACTTTTAGACCAATAATAGAACCGATTAGAGTAGCAATAAAGAACATACGCCAAAATGTTGAAGGATCATTAAAGACTAAAATCCCAACTAATACAGTTCCTACCGCTCCGATTCCAGTCCAAACTGCATAAGCTGTTCCCAAAGGAAGGGTTTGCGTAGCCTTCATCAATAAGGCCATACTCATAATCAAGGCAATAAAAAAACCAACATACCACCACATCGCTTCTGTACCTTTACTTTCGTTGGCTTTTCCAAGACAATAGGTAAATCCGACCTCGAAAAATCCTCCAATAATTAAAAAAATCCAATTCATTTTTATATTTTTTGCAAAAGTCGGTTTATAAAATTTATATTATTTTATCCTATGATAAAAATTTATTGCAAAATATTGCTATTAAATAAATCCTTCTTCTTTCACTTTCTTGACCAATCCGCCATTATCCATGACGTCAAATACCTGCTTTAATCCTGCTATACGCTTATTAACTGCACTTTCACTTAAAAACAAAGTCTCACTGATTTCCTTAATTTTAAAGCCGCGATCCAAAAGCAATAAAATTTGTACATTTTGTTCTTGGAGCAACGCTTCTTTCTTGTAAACTTCTTTCAATGCTTCATTAGCATGTAAACTATAGAAGCGTTCACCTGAACCAACGACCTGTAAGGCTTTTTTGAGTAAGCCTTCTGTTACATCAATTTTCAACAAAAGAGCTTGAGGAACAATTTTTTTATGGATGGTATACAGGACTAGAGTTCCCTCATGACCTGTAATCAATATCACGTCAACTTGGGGAAATTTTTTTTTTACATGTGCAACAAATTCCACTCCATTCGTAATCTGCATTGCTGTATCCCTTTTTCCTAAATTGTAATCTACTACTACTAAATCAAGTTTTTCACACTGATTTACATGCTCTAATCCCTCTTCTACTACAGTAGCACTCAATATTATAGCATCTTGATATACCTGCTGTAAAACGTATTTATACCAATCAACAATCATTTGATGATCATCAATTATTAAAAGAGTAAAGCTCAAAATACTTTATTTTTGTTAACATATTGTATACTTTTACTGTACTTCTACCAAGCAAAATATAAATATGTTTGTTAGACAATCAGAGGATTTTATCCCAAAAAAGGATTTTAATTGTTTTAAAACATTAAATATACATTCAATTTACCTATTATTTAATTTAAATTTCAAAAAAACAAATATAATTTTAATACTTATGAAAAAAACTATCCTTACCTCCGTATCTGTTTTAGCCTTACTTGCTTTAGCCTCATGTTCAACAGATAATATGCCAACTGAAGCTACAAACGGCAATTCGAATAGAAATACGTTCAATGCAATGGAAGCTAACACAACGAGTAACACTATAGCACAAGACTCTATTCTAACACCAGACATTACGAGTAGATCGGCTGACAACGGTGATATTGCAATCTTAAAAGACAAAAGAAAGATTAATAGCGCTTCCTATGCACAAGAAAATGGCGATATTGCCATCTTAAAAGACAAGAGAAAATAAATTACCATGAAAATAAAACAATCCCCAAATGACTAAATGAAATTGGGGATTGTTTTTTTTTTAGTTAATTTGTATTCACATCCTTCTACGCATGCCATACAGATTTTGTTTTATTTTATCTCTTTTTCTTTGTCTATTCAGCTGTTCAGAGGAACCTTTTACAGCAAGACATTCCGCCATTTCAACACGATTAGCAACCTTAGAAGGTGATAGTCTTTCCACAAAGGCCAAACAACAGCTATTGGATTCCATCTATACGCATTTGGTTAGTACAACTAACAATGCTTCACACCGAGAGCTCTTGTTTGAGACAGCCAATACCGCTTATAACCTCAGGCATCTTGATTTGTACTTGCGCATTACTCAAAATTTGTTGGATTTATCCAAAAAAGATAAGGATACCGCTCATATTGCCCAAGCCTATTACTACTTAGGAGACTATTATGAAGACATTGTAAAGTTAGATAGTGCTTATGCCTCTTACTCTTATGCGGTTAAATTTTACCAGGTCAAAAAGGACACCTTGCACATTGGTATGATGCAAAAATCGATGGCGATTATTCTCTTTGAAGAAGGGCTTTTCAACCAAGCTGAAGTGGAAGCCTTCAATGCTCTAAAAAACCTCAACCACTATAGTGACAAAAAATTGCTTATTGAGGCTTACTCTACCGTGGCAAGCATATTAGATCAAAATTCTCAAAAAGAAGAAGCCATTCTCTACAACCAACAGGTATTAGACCTGATTAATTCCTTACCTACCAAAGAACATACTGCCTACTCTAAATTGGGAATTTACAGCAATATCGGCTATTTACATAACAATCTAAGGGAATATGAAAAAGCAGAAAAAGCTTTTTTAGAAGGACTAACTTTTGTTGATAAAAGTTTGAAGGGATCGAATTATCACGCGATGCTTCTCAACAACTTGGCCTTAACGTACATCAAGACCGATCAGCTTAAAAAAGCGGAACACTTAGTTTTTGAAGCGTTTAAAATACGTGATAGTTTACAAATTCCACAAGGATTAATTTCGAGTTATAGTCGCTTAGGTGAACTTTATTTAGCAAAAAAAGACACAGCCAAAGCCATCGAATATTGGAAAAAAGGCTTTAAAACCTCGGAAGAATACAAGGCACGAAACACCGCTTTAACTAATTTGCGTTACCTGAGCTTATATGATCAAAAAAACGCAAAAAAATACGCCCAACGCTATTATGAGATTAACGATAGTTTGAAGGCCTTACAAATTGAAAACAGAACGAAATTTGCCCGTATTGAATATGAGACCGCTCAATTAGAAGCAAGAAATGAAATGCTTTCACAACGTCTTAGCGTGTTCAGTATTTTATCTATATTAGGGATACTCTTATCCGTATTAATCTACATTGTATTTAAACAGAAGATGATCCAAAAGCGGCTTTTGTTTGAACAGCATCAACAAAATGACCGCGAATTAATCTACAAGCTCATTTTACAACAAGAAGAAATTGCTAAGAAAACTCTATTGGATGAGCGAACGCGTATTAGTACGGAGTTACACGACGGAATTATCAATACGCTATTTAATATTCGCCTTATGTTATCGAATGAAGGTCAGCCAGAAAATCGTCAATTAATTGCTTCTGAAATAGAAGAAGCCCAGCAACAAATTCGAAGAATATCTCATAATTTACAGGATCAATCATTAAACCTAGGTAGTTTTACTCCTATTTTAGAAAATTTATTGGAGAAGAACTCCACTACATCACCTAGCTTTACCTTGCTAATTTCGCGTAATTTTGATTGGAGTACCTTTGACTATGAAACGAAAATGAATATATACCGCATTATTCAAGAATCCATTCAAAATATCATCAAACATGCACAAGCCACTCGAGCGATTATTTCTATAGTGGAATCTACCTCCAATTACCATATCAAAATTCAAGACAATGGTATTGGATTCAAAGTAAGTGAAGTAAAAAAAGGCATTGGATTAAAGAATATTCAGCACCGTGTTAATCAAATGAATGGAATTCTTACCATTACATCTACGCCTAAAAAGGGCACTCTAGTAGAGATAATCCTATCAAAAGTAAAATAGGGATTGGTGTCCCCACAACCAATCCCTATTTACCTAAATTAATCAATAGATACTCATGTTTATTCATTTGTTTACTTTAGCGGTATCCTCTCAAAGAGGGTGTATATACAGCTGAAAGCCCCTAACAAATGTTCTGTATGATTTTATCATGAACTAAAGTACTCATAAGCCCTCTTTATTCAAAACTTCTATTGCTATTTTTAACAAAAATGAAAGTTGAGTATTCATTTTGTTTCCATCATCCCCGTTGATTTCTTAAAATTAGATAAAACCCTGTAGCTTCACCTGTTTCAACAGTTCCGATAAGTCATTCACCTCAAACTCTTTTTTCAACGTTGTTAACATGCGTTGCAGGGTACTTTGGCTTTTAAATACAATTTCGCAGATTTCTTGAACTTTATAACCTTTGTCCAACAGCATAAGAATTTCAATATACTGTTCTTGCTGCATCAATTGACGCTTGGCCAATAGACTCAGCACATTCTTTACTCCTTGGCTATATACCACCTGTCCTATCATACATTGGCGAATAGTTTCAATCAGCAATTCATCTGTAACATCAGCCTTCATTAATAAGCCATCTGGTCTTACCTTTTTGTGGATACTATAAATAAGTAGTGCCTCTTCATGTCCTGTAATCATGATAATTTTTGCTTTGGGAAATTTCTCTTTCGCATACAACGCTAATTTTTGGCCATCAGAAATTCGCAACTGGATATCGAAGTTCTTTGCCAGATTATAATCAATAATCAGCATATCAATACTCGCTAATTCATCGATATACGTTAAAGCTTTGGGAATAGATTCACTTGCGTAAAAAGTACTCTCTAAAAAATTTTCTCGAAGTAAACGAATATAGCTAGTTAAAATCATCGGATGGTCATCAATAACGAGAAATACAGGATTATATAAATTCATAGGATGAAGTAATTATCAATAAGAAGGTTTTGAAGCAAAATTAGATAAAATTTACAGCATTTCAACATTTACGCTTCCAAAAATAAATAATCCTTAAAAATAATCCAAAATATCAAATTAAATAACCATTTATTTAACTGATTATCACAGGATAGAAACCTTTAGTTGTGAAAAATACCTAATTAAACTATTTTATATCCTAGGAAGATGGCAAATATTTACCACAATATTAATTATTATTTTTTCACGTCCGAAAAAATAGTTGTAAGCTTAGTTATACAGTAGATTAGCGTTGTTGTTCCTGCTATTTAAAAGAGTATTATCGTGGATGTGCCGCTGTATTTCTCAGTGCTAAACCAGACAAATCAAGTCCCATCCAATAAAAAATATAGCTATCTTTGACACAAATTTACCATTTTAATTATACTAGAAAACGATGCGAGTAGGTTTTTTTCAATATGCCGTGATTTGGCGTGACAGACAGGCAAATCTAGATTATATTGCAGCAAAGATTAAACAGGAAACTTTTGATTTACTAGTTTTACCTGAATTTTTTACCACGGGCTATGCCATGGATACGAAAGAGGAAATTCTGCCTTTTGCAGAAGATCTTCGCCATAGTCCGACGGTACAATATTTAGCGCATATATTAGCCGAAACGGGCAATGGTTATATTTCAGGTACCATTCCCGAACTTGATCAAGGTATACTCTACAACACTTCCATTCTTGTTGGTGCACAAGGCTTGGTTGCCTCATATCGAAAAATCCACCTACCCGATTATGAAAAACGCTTCTTTCAAGCCGGTGATACAGCCGTTGTATATCCTAGCAATCAAGCAAAAATTGGTTTATCCATTTGTTTTGATTGTTGGTTTCCTCAACAAACGGCACTCCTAAAGCTACAAGAAGTAGAGGTGATTTGTCATTCCTCCTGTTTTGGTGGCTCCGTAACCCCTACTATTATTCCGATTAGAGCCTTAGAGAACCAATGCTTTTATATCAGTTGTAATCGCATTGGTGAAGAATATTTTGAAGACGAGTTAGAATCTTACCGAGGGGAAAGCCAAATTGTCAATCCCGATGGGCAAATACTCGCCAAAGCGGGGCAAGAAGAAAGTCTTACCTTAGTTACTATCAACCTTCAAGAAGTCAATCACCCTAATTTTGGCAGCTTAATTACCAAAGATTTTCAATCTGAGCACGAAAAATACAACATTACCTTATAGCAAAAGCGAATCTTGTGGCTCGCTTTTTATTTCTTACTTTTACGTTTTAAATTTTATTTTAACTCCATTCAGTTCATGTTTTTCAAGGAATTTCCTACCATCCAAACCGATCGACTTCTACTGAGAGCGCTTCATTTTACAGATGCTCCAGCTCTATTTGACTATTTTTCTAAAGATGAAGTCACTGATTTTTACGATTTACCGACGTTTCAATCGATTGAAGAAGCGCATGAGCTACTCCTCGCTTGGCAAGAGCGCTACCAAAATCAAGAGGCGATTCGTTGGGCCATTACCCTACAAGAACGCCCAGATCAATTGATTGGGACCTGTGGTTTTCACAATTTTTCTATAGAAAATGCTCGAGCTGAGATAGGTTATGAATTGCACCCTAATTTTTGGCGCAATGGAATTATGACAGAAGCTATCGCAGCCATTATTCCATTTGGATTTACAAAATTTGAATTAAATCGCATCGAAGCCTTTATCGACCCAGCGAATATTTCGTCTCGCAAATTACTTGAGAAAGTGGGTTTACAAGCGGAAGGAGTATTACGAGATTATTTTTTTGAAAAAGGAAAATTTGTAGATGGTGAGCTTTTTTCACTACTAAAACGAGAGTATTCAATACGCTAACACCTACAAATTTACAGTGAATTAAAAGGCTCTTCTCATTTCGAATTGAGCTAGATCACTGGTTAGATCAAGATGTTTAAAAAAAGCAGCTACTGCCATATCGCGATCATCAATATTGTAAACATATACTGCTCTAGCCTTGGTTATTTGCTGCATTTCGTGTATCAATTGAGAGGCAATACCCTTTCTTCGTTGATTGGATTCTACAGCCAGCTGTAATACACGTTTTGACGTCGGGTTAAAAATAAGATACCCAACTAATTTTTCCTTTTTAAAAGCACCTAGTATATGGCAACGCGACTTACTATTTTCTAAGGCTGTTATCGTATATTGCCAAGCGGGTTGAATATCCCAAAACGATTGAAACGCTGGCCAATCAAAATCTGGCAATGTGCGAATTTCCCCAACTTCTTTATGCTTTATTACGTCTGTTTCCCCTTCGAAACAGATTAGTTTTCTTGCTGTGTGATATCCCATTTTCTCATAGGTTCGAATCGCAGCATAATTGCCTTCAATAACTTCTAATACGAGTTGTTGCACCGCTAAGGGTTTCAATTGTTCCAACAACCACGCATACATCAAAGCAACAATTCCCTGCCCTCTATGTGATGACACAACACCTGTGGCTGCATTATAGGCCGTTAATTGACCATCAATTGTATTTAACGCGTGGAGCATAAACCCCACCAGTTTTTCTTGATCCATAATACCCACGGAAAGATTCAGCTGAATATTCTCGCTTTCAATCTTATTTTTCAATTGTTCTACCGTGAGTTGTAAGGGAATGATATAATCTGCAAAAGATTCATTCAACACTAGTACAATATCCTCAATATTGACTTGGCTTAATGCTATTTGTTTCATTTTTTTATAGTTCTACTTCTTATTTTCTTTATACCACTGCAAAGCCTTTTGTTCTTCTCTTTGAATAAACTCATCCTTCCCAGCATTATAATCATTGCCATCCTCCCATTGCAATTGCACCAATTGTTGTTTTAAAGCCTGATATTCTGCTTTTATTTCTGAATGGGTACACAAATAGTCTCTAAACGCCAAGTGACGCGTCCAGTGCATTGAACTTGTAGGAATAACATGAATATGAGCCACACGCCAATCATACTGCTGCATTTTCTCATCAATAACACCTTGTTCACCGATGATTTCGGGTAGTCCTAAAGTGGCTGGTTTTTCGGTTAACAAAACAAAAAATCGACGCTAGGGCATGTCAGCATTATATTTTTCATAATACACGTATTCTTTTCCCGCTAATAAAGAAGAAACCTGATTTAATTCTTCCTCATCGCGAACACCGATCATAATGTCAATAATTGGTTTAGCAGATAACCCTTCTACGGAAGTACTACCAATATGCTCGATTTGTGGGTTCAACTTTTGCAGATAAAGGCTTAAATCACGCTTAATATGTTTAAACTTATCTTTCCATGCAGGATTATAGGATTCAAAGGGTAAAATCATGGTTCAATTCTTTTATGGGTTTACATATCGAATAAACAAATGTAAATAAAACAATAAAAATCAACCAGACCAATTCCCCTAATTTATGTACAATTTGTAAGATTGAACAAACTAAAAGAGAGTCAATACTGTTGATTTTATAGTTTTAGAAAAAAAGATTAGAAAAAAAATAAAAGCTTAGTTTTTTATAACCAATTAGTTAATACCGATAGCGCTAGTCACAGGCAAAAAAAAGAGACAAATCTCTTGCAGATTAACAAAACAGCGCTATCTTTGCACCGTTCTAATTCATCAGAACTGAGGCATACGCTGAAAGGGGAGATACTCAAGCGGCCAACGAGGACGGACTGTAAATCCGTTGGGAAACCTTCGCAGGTTCGAATCCTGCTCTCCCCACACACAAACGATCTTATACATTATTGTTAAGCTAAAATTAAAAATACCGGAGGGGGAGATACTCAAGCGGCCAACGAGGACGGACTGTAAATCCGTTGGGAAACCTTCGCAGGTTCGAATCCTGCTCTCCCCACAAAACATACCTATGCTATTTTAGTTTAACAATATAAGGAGGGGAGATACTCAAGCGGCCAACGAGGACGGACTGTAAATCCGTTGGGAAACCTTCGCAGGTTCGAATCCTGCTCTCCCCACATCAAAAAAGCCTTCTAGTGTTCACTAGAAGGCTTTTTTTTGTTTAAGGGTTAATGCACAACCCTTATACTTTTCTTTCTTTATCTCCATTTCGAGGTTCCGACTGGATTCGAACCAATCTACTGATTATTGCGTAATCAGGCCTCCCAATCGGCCACGGAACCTTATTAGTTAACGGTTAACAGTGTACAGTTATCAGTTTAAAGCAAACCACCTATCTTCCATCTTCCTACAACATACGAAAAAATTAACTATTTTCCAAATATTTACCCTTGCCCCCTCAATAAATCAACTGAAATTGCTGGTGTACTGCTACGATATCTCGTAAATCAAACTCTTTTCTCTCCTCTTCCAACATCTGCTGTAGCACATGATTAATCAACATGCTTGCTTCTCTTGCACAGTCACTATAAGCGTCATATACACTACATTTTAATAACAAGACAACTGCCGCAAAGAGTTCTCCCGTACCTGGTGGATCCACAGGTACATAAGGTGTTGCTATTCGATCATAAAACTCCTTTTGTTTGACAACAATCTGGAGTATATCTGCAGCCTCTTCAAATCGACACCCCGTAACCAAAATATCTTTGTGTTGAAGGATATGATGTTTGGCTATGGCGTCTATCACTTGTTTTTCCGTGCTAATCTTTTGTTGTAAAATGGTTTCCATTTCAAATTGGTTAGGCGTCAACACATCCGCTAAAGGCAGTAAATACTGCACAATAGCGTTGGGGACTTCTTGGTTGACATATAATCCTTGGGGCTGATCTCCCATTACGGGATCACATATATACACCATATCTGGATGGCTTTTTTTAATCTGAGCAATAAAATCCGCCGTTCGTTTTACCAGTGCAGCCGATCCAATATATCCTGTTAAGATGGTAGACACCTCATCGAGTATATCCAACTTCAAAATTCCATCTAACACTTCTTGAAATAAGGTTTCTGGTAAGAGTCCTCCTCCTACGGTTGGCAGTCCATATCGATTAGATAATACAACGGTTGGAACAGCAATAACATCCTGTCCTGCTAGTTGTAAAACGAGGGAGGTTGTATTGCTTCCCACATAACCATAGGCTACTTTACTGTGAATGACAATTGTTTTTTTCTGCATCATAACACCTATACAAAAAAGATTAAACTTTCTTTCTTTGAATTATTTTCAGGTAATTGCTTGTTTTTTCTTTACTTCTTCGATAGCTTCAATCAATTGTGTACTGATAAACACCAATTCTTCTGCTGTCAATTCTGTATGAATGGGTAGCGATAAAACACGCGAAACTAAATACTCTGTATGGGGTAAATCATACTGACGCTCTTGCAAAGCTTTAAACATCTCTTGTTGATGACAAGGAACTGGATAGTAAATCATCGTTGGTATACCGCGTTCTGCCATCACTTGATGTACAGCATCTCGATCTACTCCTTCAAGTATAAGCGTATATTGATGGTACACATGATGGCTATACGTGGGCTCGAAAGGCGTTTGGATATGCTTGTGATTTGCAAATGTGCGATTGTAAAAAGCTGCTACTGCTCTTCGCTTATCACAATACTGATCCAAATACTTGAGTTTTACATTTAAAATAGCCGCTTGTATACTATCTAATCGGCTATTAACGCCAATAATTTCGTGATAATAACGACGTTCTGATCCGTGGTTGCATATTTTTTTCATTTTAACTGCTAATTCATCGGAGTTCGTCATAATTACACCTCCATCTCCATAGGCACCTAAATTTTTAGAAGGAAAAAAAGACACACAGCTCACAGTTCCTATGGTTCCTGTTTTTCTACGTTCACTTTCGGTTTGATAATGTCCTCCAATACTTTGAGCATTGTCCTCAATAACAGCAATATCATGGGCTTGTGCTAGCTCCATAATCGGTTGCATATTGGAACATTGTCCATATAAATGTACAGGGATAATTACCTTAGTTTTCGATGTTATGGCCTGTTCTAAGCTTTCCATATTAATCGTAAATGTATCAGGATCTACATCAACAAATACTGGGGTCAATCCTAATAATGCTACCACTTCTACCGTAGCTATAAACGTAAATGAAGGAGTAATCACCTCGTCTCCTGGTTGTAAATCCATCGCCATTAGTGCAATCTGCAACGCATCCGTTCCATTCGCACAAGGAATCACATGTTTTGCCTTTGTATAGGCCGCCAATTGCACAGCAAAATTTGATACAGCAGGCCCATTGATGAAAGTTGCACTTTCTATTACTTCTTTGATAGCCGCATCTATTTCGGGTTGAATGCTGCGGTATTGTCTTTTTAAATCGACCATTTGAATGGTATCCATGACTTGCTCTATTTAAATTATCAGTTGAAATACTCTAACGCATGACAGCATTAATGTCTACTTTTAACCAGTTGTATTTCTATTTTATAGGTCAAAAGTAACACCTATTTGGATTATGCCACTACACCAGTTTTAAACTTATTAATAGTCCAGATAGTTTTTATCTTTAGACGTAACCCCCTGCTTTTGCAATAAAAATACCCCGTAATCCAGCATTACGGGGTATAACAAAATAACAAATCAGACGAGGAATTTCTATTCAAACACTCCTTTTTTATCGTACAAACATGGGATACTGTTGCATCAACTGCTGTACTTCTTCTTTAATCTGGCGGTGTTTCAAGGCATTATCTTTATTTTTCAGAACTTCATCAATCCAATCAACAATGAGATACATCTCTTTTTGTTTGAGTCCACGAGTTGTAATTGCAGGTGTTCCCAAGCGAATTCCAGATGTCACTGCATTAGACTGCTGATCATACGGAATCATATTTTTATTAAGCGTAACTCCCGCATTCTCCAAAATAACTTCTGCTTCCTTTCCTGTGATTCCCTTATTGCTCAAGTCAACAAGCATCAGGTGATTATCAGTTCCACCTGAAACAATGGTATAGCCTCTATCTAAAAATGCCTCTGCCATGGCGCGACTGTTCTTTTGGATTTGTTGAGCATAGCTCGTAAAATCATCCGTCAAGATTTCATTAAAAGCTACTGCTTTTGCTGCTATCGTATGCATCAGCGGTCCGCCTTGATTTCCAGGAAAAACAGCCGAATCTAAAAGAGAGGACATAAGGCGAATTTCTCCTTTTGGGGATTTTAATTTGAGGGGATTTTCAAAATCATGTCCCATTAAAATTACTCCTCCTCTTGGCCCGCGAAGTGTCTTATGCGTTGTTGTTGTTACGATGTGACAGTGTGCAACAGGGTCACTCAATAACCCCTTGGCTATTAATCCTGCAGGATGTGCCATATCCGCCAGTAAAATAGCATTGACACTATCCGCAATGACACGGAATTGCTTATAGTCTATCGCTCTGGAGTACGCACTAGCTCCTGCAATAATCATCTTGGGTTTTTCTTCAAGAGCAATACGTTGAATCGCTTCATAATCCAAGAGCCCTGTTTCTTGATTAACTCCATAAAAAACAGGTTGATACAATTTACCCGAGAAATTAACAGCCGATCCATGGGTAAGATGTCCCCCGTGAGTTAGATCAAATCCGAGAATCTTATCTCCTGGTTGTAAACAAGCAGAGAAAACAGCAAAATTAGCTTGGGAACCCGAGTGAGGTTGGACATTAGCATAGGTTGCACCAAAGATGGTTTTGATACTTTCAATCGCCATATTCTCTACGATATCCACATATTCACATCCTCCATAATACCGTCGCCCTGGATAACCTTCTGCGTATTTGTTCGTTAAAACTGATCCATTGGCACGCAAGACTTCGGGACTAACAAAGTTTTCAGAAGCAATGAGCTCCAAAGACTCTCGTTGTCGCGTCTCTTCTCTTTTAATTAATTCGAATAAAAGTTTGTTGTTGATGTTGTTGTCCATGTTTGTTGTATTAGATTGTAGTTAAACCTCAACAAGTAAAAAATGATGTACTTGTTTTATTTGGTCACAAAAGTACAGGTTAGATGGAGGATGTAAATCACACAGATTAAGAATAGGTAGTAGTCCAGTTTTGTTTATCATCTTCATGCTCACATCAAAAACTTGGTTATCTTTGGCTTGCTTACTTAAACCGAACCAAAAAATGAAAAGAAGATACAACAGTAAAGTCTCTGTTTTAATTGGTATTATCTTTATTGGAACTCCCCTATTGTGTATACTCGCCGCTATTGGGGAAGGAAGTTGGATCAGCTGGCTTGTTGCACTATTTACCACTGCACTGTTGCTTCATTCGTATTTCCAAACCTATTATGAAATTGATGGCAAGCAAGGAACACTGTACATCCAAGGAGGTTTTCTTGTACGTGAAAAAATAGCCCTAAACAACATTCGGAAGATAACCGAATCTAACAGTGTGTTAAGTGCACCCGCCCTATCTATCGATCGCTTGGAGATTCATTATAACAAATATGACAGTCAACTCATTTCTCCTAAAAATAAAAAAGAGTTTATTGCACATATACAGGAGCTCAATCCTGAAATTGAATACGTAGATTAGGTGATCTTTGGCTTTTGATGTTTGGCTTTGGGTCTTTGTTGCGTATTTTTTGGTACAGTGTCAATTTATCTTATTAGCTAGGCATCTACACCCATAACCCGCCTCCCTTACTCCACCTTTTTATTCCGTACGGTCAATTGAAAATCACTTGGTCGTACATTCACCAGCTGTTGGAAGGTATTACTAAAAGCAGCCAGACTAGAATAGCCCACCTCAAAGGCTACTTCGCTTACATTTTTATTGGTTTCCATTAACAGTTCCATTGCTTTAATCATGCGTAACATCTTGAGGTATTGCAAAAAGGAAATGGCTAAGTGCGTTTTGAACAAACGCGTCAACGAACGTACGCTATACCCAAAAGTATCGGCTAAACGGGTTAAAGTCAACGCTTCTCCAACATTCTCATGCATAAACTCCGTGATAGCAATCATCTGTCGATCTTCTGTTGTTGGAAGTTGAATGGAAAAAGGTTGACCCGGATCTTGCATAATATAATGCTTCATCGTCGTAAGGAATTCATACGCCCAGGTAGCAGGTTGAATAATCCCCTTCCACTGTCTAGCATATACCAGCATCTCATACATTAAATGACTCACCGGATAAATACCCAATTCTTGCATAAAATGGTACTGTTGATCTTCCTCCTCTTCGTAAAAATAAATATTCAACAACACAATTTCCGACGTATTCGACTTGACATTATGTACCATTCCCTTGGGAATCCAAACATAGTGTTGAGCGGGAATATAGTATTCTCTCTCCTTCGTTTTCAAATAAGCAATCCCTCCAGATACTAATAAAATTTGACTTTTATTGTGCTTATGTGGAGGAAAGCGATGTTCCAACTGCTCCCGCATAATATAAATACTTTGGGGAAATTGATCAATATCACGTTCAGCGTCTTGTAAGATTTTCATAATGGCTAAAATAAGTAAAATATTGGCTAGTTATATAAAACACTTAGAATCATTCTAATTTAATTTTGTATCAACTAAATGTATGAAGACTATGAAACGAACTAAATACCTCACTTTGCTCTTCCTTTTACCGTTGAGTTATCAATCGATACAAGGACAAGAACATACAATCCAAACCGATGCATTTGACCTTGAAAAAGTATGGCAATATACCGAAGCACAGTACAAAAAACTAGCCATTATTCGTTTACAGGCAACTGAAAAACAAGAAGATATTAAACAGATCGAAAGCAGTCGCTTACCATCAATTAAGCTAGAAGGTAGCTATAGCAAACGGTCGGACATGCCCTTATATAAAGATGGTTTTCTCCATCAACCCACAGTAGTTCCACTACATGCTACGCAATATGGTACCTCTTTATCTGCGGATTTGCTGTTGTATGAAGGCAACCAAAAGAATCGAGCCATTCAAATAGAAAAAGTGGGGCTTCAAACGATCAATACGCAACTTTTAAAATCAACCGCAGAGGCCAAAATAGAGAGCACAAAATTGTTTTATGCGCTAGTGTTGCATCAACATTACAAAGAGCTTGTCATCAAAGAGATCGCTCAAGATGAGAAACAGCTACGTGACATTATCAGTTTATACCAAAACGGAACTATTTTGAAAAGTGACGTATTACGGGCAGAGGTCACCTTGTCCAATCACCAAATGTTGCTCAAAGAGATTGAGAACAACTTAGTTTTACTTCGTCAACAGCTCAATTTGATGATGGGAAGAACTGAAACAGAAATTCTAACTCCCTTGTATCCCGATTTAGACACATTACCAGAATTGGCGTCTTATGACGAAAACTTGAATCAAGCGTTAGAACAAGCCTATGCTCTTCAACTGGCAGATCAACATTTGGAGCAAGGAACTTTAGTACTGAAACAAATACAAGCGCGTATTTTACCCAAACTTTCGCTTTTTGCTGATTATGGTTTTTCCTTTCCTCAAAACAAATCCTATCCATATACACAGGCCTTATATGGCTTAGGTCAAGTAGGATTAAAATTGAGTATTCCGCTATCGAATCTATACCACATTCAGCATCAAAAAAGCAAACAAAAAATATTGATTCAACAACAACAGGTAGAAAAAGAAGAGAAAATCGATCAAATTAAAAATGAACTTCAACGGTATTTTGTTCAATATCAAGAAAGTTTAGACCGCATTGCTTTGGCAGAAAAAACCATCAGCCAAACCACAGAAACACTGCGCATTTTACGCAATAGTTACTTCAATCAACAAGCGTTACTCCTCGACTTACTCGATGCAGAAACACAAGTTTTACAAGCGCAATTTAATCTTACAAGTGCAAAGATTAATGCCAAAATTGAATACTATCAAATCCAAAAAACAATCGGAAATATATAGAAAATCATGAAAAAACATACAACAAAAACAGATCAATTAATCTTGAAAGGCACCCAAATTTTAGCCCTTGTTATCTTGGGGGGCTTAACGCTTTATGGTTTACTTGCAGGGATAGCATATATTCAGTACGAGTCAACCAATGATGCTCAAGTAGAGCAATACGTCAATCCAATAAATAGCAAAGTAAGTGGCTATATTCAGCGTATTTACTTTGATGAGAATCAGTTGGTTCAGGCTGGAGATACTTTGCTTCTTCTCGATCGTCGCGATTATATAGCCAACCAATCTGAAACACAAGCTTCTCTTCAGCAGGCCGAAGCCCAGTTGGAGATTCTAGATTCCAATATTAACACGCTTATGAATCAGGCCCAAGTGACCCAAGAACAGATTAACGTGGCCCAAGCAAAATTAACGCGACAACAACAAGAATATACGCGTTATGCCAATTTACTCGCAGAAGAATCAACTACACAGCAACAGTTTGATAATATCAAAACAGCCCTTGATATTGCACGATCTGAATATCAGGTTGCTCAAAATAGTCATCAAGTAGCCTTAGCTAAGATTGAAGATATCCGAACCCAAAAAAATGCAGCAAGTGCAGAAATTAAAAAGAGAGAAGCATCTTTAGCTAAGGATGAACTCAATTTGGGGTATACTGTTATTCGCGCACCTTATACGGGGCGAATTGGCAAAAAAACGATTCAAGAAGGACAACTAATTCAAGCCGGACAAACGCTTTCCTATATTGTTAATGAGGAAAGTGGCAAATGGATTGTCGCTAATTTTAAAGAAACTCAAATTGGCAAATTCCACGTGGGACAAGTGGCACGTGTAACGCTTGATGCCTTTCCTGATCGCGAATTTCAAGGGATAATCGAATCCATTGCTCCTGCTACAGGTTCTCGTTACTCCCTTTTACCACCAGATAACGCCACAGGAAACTTTGTGCGTATTATTCAGCGTATCCCTGTGAAAATTAAACTAACGGAAGATTTATCCACCCTTGCTAACCTATCCGCAGGAATGAATGCGAATGTTTATATTGATAAATTATGAGACCTATTCCACTCCCAACTTTTAAAACTTGGGTTCCTGATTACCTCATCCGAATTACCATCTTTCTGCTTCTATTTCCCGCTTTAGCCGTCTTTGCGTTTTACTACAGTAACGCCCTTGAAACGATGAGCTACTACGGAATAGAAGCCGCAGATGTACAATATTCTGTGTTGCTGATGTATGGAGCTCTGGTTTGTTTTTTGCCTTTGGACGACCGACTCGTCAAGTACTTCAGTCTCCATCAATACCTTATTTTAGGGGTAACTATCAACGCCATAACCTATATCATTTGTGCCTTAACACGAGATCTAGCTGTATTGCTACTCTGTCGTTTTATTCAAGGTATCGTATGCGCACTATTTTGTAGCATTTGCTTAAACTTGATGTTTCCTCGTTTTCAAGCAGCAAGAGCTCGTGTGTTAGGCTATACTATTTTTTATGGCACGCTGTTGGTATGCGTTCCTCTTTGTGCCATACTGTGTAGCTATATTTTGCAATCGTTCTCTTTCGAATTCTTGTGGTATGTACTTATTTTATGCCAGATACCAGGAACTGTTTTACTGCTATTTACCACAAATAATATACACTTAAAACCACGACTCCCGCTATATCAAGTGGATTGGATTAGTTATATTTACTTTAGCATCATCATTTGTTCCATTGGTTACATCTTTGTGTATGGACAAAAATTTAACTACCTCGAAGATACGCTGATCCAAGGATTAACAGGAATAACACTCGTATCACTGGTACTATTTGTATTGAGACAACAACGCCTCAAACGTCCGTTTATCCATTTAGGTGTATTTCGTTATAAGGATTTTTGCTTGGGCATACTCCTGCTTATGGTGTACTACTTTTTCAAGGGGACAACGGGATTTGCCTATACCTATTTGCAAACAAGCCTTGACGTAGAGTCCATTCACCTAACACCTATCTATATCAGTAATCTCTCAGGAACGTTTCTAGGGTTGCTTATTACCTCGCGTTTATTGCTTCAAGGAACAGCAATCAAACAATTGGTTTTAGGAGGCTTCGGACTTTTACTCATCTATCACATCCAGGTGTACTTTTTGTTTTCGAGTCAAGGGGATCCCAATCACTTCATCCTACCCTTTTTTATTCAAGGGATGGCCTTAGCAGCCCTTCACATTCCGCTCATCGTTTATACTGTAGCTTCCATTCCACCTGCAATTGCAAATGCTGTTTCGTTTTTAGGAATTAGCTTCCGTTTTTTGAGCTTTTCAGTTACAATCGGCTTAACGAACTATTTTCAGCTGTTCAATAAAAGTGTTCATTACAACCGAACAGCAGACTATATTTCTTCGATTAATCCGCTGAATGACCAAACCCTACAGCACTTTCATCAGCAAGTGATCTCCGATGGAAAAGATTCTGCCTTAGGCATGCAGCTAGCTACCAAGCTATACAACAACCATATTATTCAGCAGATTAATGCCCGCGCTTCTATGGATTTTTATAGCTGGGCGATTTTGGGTTTACTGGGTGTTATTCTAGTGGTACTCTTAAGTAAACCAACCAAGAAAATACTCGCCCGATTGAGTAAGAATTTTATTCCTTATTGATTGGGGGGGAGATTGGGTGAGGGTTTGGGGAGATTGGGCGGGGTTTGCTAAAGAATGTTAATCAAACAAAAGCCAAACAACAATCCCCATCTCCCCATCACTACTTACACCTGTACAGAGGCAGGCCCAAACTCCTCAAAAAAGATTGCAGTTTTATCTACTTTTTGTTCTACTAAATACTGATAGTGTTTTTCGATAAATCCTCGTGGACCGCAAATGTAGTATTCTGCCTCATGCGACAGGATATCATCTTCAATTTGTGCTAGTTCTACCCACCCTTTGTAAGTAGTGGTTGAAGATTCATCTGTGCTATCATAAAAAATATGTTGTTTTAAATGAGGATAACCTTTTTCTAATTCTGTCACGCGTTGTTTAAAAGCGTGCACTTCTTCTCCTCTACAACCGTGGATCCATTTCACAGCCGTTTGCTTTTCTCGTTGTGTAATAGATTCCAACATCGCCAATAAAGGTGTTTGCCCTACTCCACCACTAATAAATACTTTAGTTTTTGGAGAATCTTCTTGTAAGACAAAAACACCAGAAGGCGAAGATAAATCAACCAAATCCCCTGGTTGAATAACTTGGTGTAAACGGTTGCTAATTAATCCATCTGGGTGTTCACTTCCACGTTCTCTCTTCACAGAGATGCGATAATACACCCCATTTGGTGCACAAGAAATACTGTACTGTCTTGGTTGTAACAGATTCAATTCGGGTAAAAACATACGCAAACTGATATATTGTCCTGGTTTGAAATCAGCTACAGGCCCTTGATCCGCAGGATAAAGATAAAAAGACGTAATCTCACTCGATTCTACTACTTTTTCTTTCACAACAAACGGTCTCCATCCCGTCCAGCCACCTTTTTCACTTACTTTTTCCTTGTAGATATTCTGCTCGTGACCGCTCATTAAATCAGCTAATTCTTGATAGGCTACTGCCCAAGCCTCAAGTAAATCCGTCGTCGCTAAATCTCCTAATACTTCTTGAATAGAAGCAATTAAATGCTTGCCTACAATAGCGTAATGCTCTGGACGTATGTCCAAACTAACATGTTTATGTCCGATGGAATTTACTACAGGAAACAAAACACTGGGATCATCGATATGCTCCGCATAAGCCAACACCGCCATAGCTAAAGCTGTTTGTTGCTTGTCATTCTGTTGATTTCCTCTGTTGAACACATGTTGTAGTTCAGGATTATACTGGAACATGCGTTGATAAAAATGTTTGGTTAATACTACCCCATGCTCCCTTAGAACAGGAATAGTCGCTTTGACTAATTCTTTTTGATTGGATGTCATGTTTACTTTTTTTATTCAGATAAAAAGAGGTTTTTATCTTCTATTTGCTCATACCTCGAATAGGTTTCTCCTATCCGTTTACAAATAAAAGACAATTAACTCTTTTATTCAAATAAAACACAACTTTATTTTCTACTTCTTTTTTTATTTATTTAGGGTAAATTTTCCTTCAATCAAACCAAGATTGAATTGACCAATAGTAGTTGTTTTCAGCACATGCGCTAAATTGTCTCTAATGTGTTTAAAATCATTATGTAACGGACATGGATTGGTTTCAGAACAGTAGCTCAGTCCCATCGCACAACCCACAAAGAGTTCTTTTCCTTCTACCGCTTCAACAATTTCGGCTAAGGGGCGATTAAAATCCTCTTTTTCGAGATAAAATCCACCATTAGGTCCTTTCGTGGACTGAATAAGACCTTCTCTGCTAAGTTTTTGAAGAATTTTAGCTAAAAAATGTTCAGGAGAATTCACTTCTTGTGCAATTTCCTTAATTCCCGATTTATACCCTTGCTCACTTCGTTTGGCAATGTATAAAACAGCTCGTAATGCATATTCACAAGTTTTTGAAAAAATCCCCATAACTTTTTATCTTGTAGTGTACTCTATATCCCAACAAAGGTATGACAATTCTTCCGCATTCTTGTTATATCCTATAGAATTGCCTTTGTTCTCTGATCTTACTCTTTTAGGTATTTAACCAAGTACTTTGATACCTCTTCATATCCTTGGCGAAAGTAGAAGTCATGCGCTTTTGTTCGTCTATGGTGGCTGTGAAGTTCAATGCGATCACATCCCATTTGTCTCGCCAAAGCTGAAACATACTCCTCCACCGTTTTCCCTATACCTTGGCTTCTCACTGCGGTATCCACAGCAAAATAACTGATACGCATAAAGTCACCTTGTACTGCTAATTGAGGAATGATATGCAAGGAAATAAAGGCTACAATTCGCCCCTCCAGCTCCACGACTAACAGCCTCTCCTGATCCAAACGATTTAATCGCTCAATTTTAGCGGGTAAAAATGCGGCCGTATCAGGATAGCCCATTTGGGTTAACAAATCCGCAATCGCTGTTGCGTCCTCGACTTTCATTTTTCGTATTTGCATCTGTATCACCTTGTTTATTCTTGTTCAAAAGAGCGCAATGTTCCATCTTTTTTAAATTCAATAGCATACCTAAAACGCGCATTGCTAATCGTTCGAGGATACCATCGTACCTGCTTATTTCGCGTAATCACATAAACCATTAAATCAGAAGTGTCTCCTCCTATTTCTTCCACTTTTTCCTTTAGCGCTTTATACACATTATGTGCGTGAGCAAAGGGAATATCATCTAAAGATACGATATCTCTTTCGATTTTATCATGCTTGGAAAGAACTACAGGAGTAGGATTTTTCCAAGCGCCATCCATATAGTAATACTCGTCAATATAGGCGGGATTATCTGGATTTTGAATGCGCAATAACACGCGATAATTATCGTAAAAGTGAATCGACTGATAGACCTTTATTTGTTTATTTTCAAACTGTGGCAAGGCGCGTAAGGCTTCTTCCGCTGCAATCAAATCCTCTGGATGTGCCGCGAAATGTACCTTCTTTTTTGGTTCAACCACCACTTCTTCCTCCAACGGTTCCTGAGCGACCTCCTCCGCTACCTTAGGTGTTTCTACCGCTACTTTACCTGTTTTTGTTTCTTCAATGGATTGCATAAAATCCGCACAAGAGCTCATCCCAACCAATAACAGCAAGAAAACGCTCCATTTTAAACTAGTTCTCTTCATCTTATCCATTATCCATTATTTTAAGTCTGCTTCAAACCTTACTTTCGTCTTATCTTGTGGATCGTAGAAAATGACATCTTCCTTTTGCAAGTGAATCGCTCCTAAATCAATCAACGCTACTATTTTTTTGATTTTCGCCTGTTGCTCCACTCCCCTATCATCCACATAAGCCACAGTAAATTCAACTTCTGGTTGTTCGTTGATATAAGTTCCCGTTTGTTTACGTTGTAATATCTGTGCTAGCGCACGTTTCCCTTTAAACTTCAGTGCCGTACTTGATACACCGATATTCATCTTCTTTAAAATCAAAAATTTAAAAACAAGATAGAAAATTCCACTAAATAGGATTAAAAACAAAGCACTACTCACTAACGGATGCGCAATAGAGAGAAAGCGCCAACCATATCCATTACTTTCCAATTGATACGAAAAAACATAGTAATAGAAAACTCCACCAAGCAAAAGCAACCACAGGATAAAAAAGATAAGATTTACTTTTCCTCTGGTTCCTTCAACAATGACATAGGGTTGTTGGGTAAAGGTGGGATCTACGCGAAGATAAATCGTCTTCCCCTCCGTAAATCGCCGTTGTTCGGGTCGGCTATCTCGTACTTCCATCTTGTATTGAATCGGTTCCTCCTCCAAATTAAGCAAGGCTAAATCCAACGCTTTCACTGCTTCATTTCCTTGAAAAACCACACTGGAACTCGCGTGTACAATACGCGCCTCTAGTCGCTTCCCTTTTTGATTGATTTTGTTGATGTTCCACTTCGATTGAAGCGTGTATCTATAGATAATACGCAATAATACAAGAAAAATTCCCCCCCACAGGATTAGGCTCATACCCAATAAAATCAACGAAGTGGTTGGATTTTCATGCGCTAGATAATGGTTGGGATATTCGCTCCCATAATAAATTATAGCAGGATGAGCAAAAATGAAATACAGGAAAAAAAGTAGCCAAAATAGGCCAAAGAATGTACGCATAGCAGTAATTTTTTGTTGACGTTTTTTCGTGTAAGGTGGTGATGAAGGAGCGCGAAACGCAATACTCGTATTTTCTCTTTCCAAAAATACAATATATTGGAAAATGAGGGTGTATTTTTTTATTTTTTTGTTGGTTGTTCTTTGATTTTTGTTGTTTGTTGGTTGCTCTTTGTGCTTTGTTGTTTGGTTTTCGGCTTTTGGTAAAATTATCTTTTACAAAGAATAATTTTCTTATAAAAGAAGAACTTAAACAACGGTGTGAACCTCACAAAAGTTAAAGACAAAAATGGAGAAAGAAAATCGTAATGAAGTGAAAATCGTAGCATAGCATAAATTCATCGAACATCGAACACCAAACCCTCACCTAATCTCACCAAACCCTCAACAAACCCTCACCAAATCTTACTATTCCACCTCAAAAACCGCTTGAATCGATACACTTGATCCCAACGGCAACGAACTTGCTCCTCCAATATTTCGCGTGTGTTTTCCCTTTTCGTCCAAGACCTCAACAACTAAATCAGATGCAGGATTCATCAATGCCGCGTGTTGAGTATAGGTATCCACCGTATTAAACGCTCCGATTAACTGCACGCAACGTTGTACTTTATTCAAGTCTCCACCTACAGCCTCTTTCAAAATAGCCAAAACATTGAGCATAGTCACTTTTGTTGCTTCCTTTACTTGCTCTTCCGTAACATCCATCCCTAATTTTCCAGGATTGAATATCTTTCCATCCTTCAAGGCTACTTGATTAATAAACACTAAGTTTCCACTGCGTACATACAGTTCGTAATTTCCCACTGGTTTAGGCAATTGGGGTAATTCAATCTTTTTGTCTTTCAACAACTGATCGAAATCAATTGCTGATTCTTGAGTTTGAGTGAGCGGCTCTACACTTCTAATCCCTTTTAATTTCTGAGCAATACGCGCTAGTTTCTCTCCTTGGTTTTGCGCTAATAAACGCTCTTCTTTTGTGGGTCTATTACCTTTGTCAATAGAAGTTGGACTTGTAATTCCCAATACAGAATTACCTTGCGTTTTCGTTCGATCTATGGTTTCAAATCCCTGAATACCGTTAGGAATCAATACCATGCCGTGAACCGATAACGTATTCCAAAACGACTGTAAGGCCAATTCATTGGCTGCACCGCTCCCCCCAGACATAAAGACAGTAGCAGGCATTTCTTCTAAAGCGCGTTGGGTCCATAAATCGATGGTTTGTGTAAAAAAAGCACTCATCCCTGTACTAATGTTTCCAAAGTACACTGGTGATCCAAAGGCAATCCCATCATAGTTCGACAATTCTTCCACTTGAACAAGGGGAATTGAAGCTAATGCGGGATGTTGGCTTTCTTTTACTTTTTTGATGGTTGCTTTAGCACCAGGCCATCGCTCAATACCTTGGGCTATTTCTTTTGCTAAAGTATAAGTTCCTCCTTGATCGGAATCAATAAGAACTAAAAGCTGTGTAGTTGTTTCTTGTGCCATAGAAAATTGAGAAAGTAAAGTTCCTACAAAAGTCAGAATCAGTAGAGATAGATATTTCATTTTTTTACTTTTTTTGATTGATTAGAACAAAGGTACATTTGCTTTTTTTATTAACTTTGCCAAAAAATAGATGCAAAACGACACACCAAAATGTGGATTGATTGAAAAAAAAGAAGGCGATTATCTCGATAATCTTTCCATTGATGCCTATTTCTGGTATGTAGAAGACTGGAAACACGATGAATACGTCCATTCCCACCAGCGTTATCAATTAACCTATGTTGAACAAGGCTATCAGTATTTTTACTTGGATAACAAAACCTATCTGGTTCCTCAGCATCATGTTATTTGGATTCCTTCCCATACCCCGCATCGCATTCGTTCTGAAGCCAAAACCGTTCAACTACGGGTTGCGTTATTTAAAACAGTACCAACAGCTGATTTCTTTCAACAGGTACACGTTTTTGCTGCCCCGCCTGTATTAAAAGAAATGCTACGCTATGCAAGTAAATGGAATCAAGTAGTGGATGAAAATGCAGATCAAGCTCTTTTTATTCAAGCTATTCTGTGCAATTTGCCCGAATTTTGTCAGGAAAATCAATCCCTACAAATTCCTGTACCTACACATCCCAACTTAGTCGTTGTTTGTCAGTATATACACGCGCAATATCACACCCACATAAAAACGGAAGAGTTAGCCGAAATAGCCCAGCTATCCACCCGAAGCTTGCAACGTCATTTTAAGCAAGAAACAGGGATTACATTGCAAAAATACATTCAGTTAATTCGCATTCTCAAAAGTATTGAGCTCCGCGACACCCAACACTATACCCTAAGTCAAATAGCACACTTGGTGGGTTATAGCAGTCTATCAGCTTTTACTCTTTCCTATAATACCATTATGAAGTCCAAACCACAACACGAAAAATAGAACCATGATTTTATACTTTTTTTAACCTTATTTGTGGTTAACCCATTCTTTTTACTTAATTTAGCCTCAATAAAAAAACTAAATATGAAAAAATTAGGCCTACTTTTTAGCATGTTACTAACGTCATTTGCTTTTAATTCTTATGCTCAATCACCTATTAATGTGGGGATTAAAGCAGGCGCTAACTTTACCAACTTTTCGAGTAATCCAAAAGATTACAGCAGCAAAACAGCTTCTGGTTTTGGTGTAGGTGCCATGGCACGTATCAACTTAAATCGCTCTTACATTCAGGCCGATTTAATGTATTCTGAAAAGAGTATTAAGTTGGAATCAGACCTTAGCAGCGATAAAACAAAGTTGAAAAACATCGAAATTCCAGTAGTATACGGATATAAATTATTAAAAAGTCCGTTGTACAACCTACGTGTTTTTGGTGGTGGGGTTTACTCTGTTATCTTAAATGACTTATCAAAAGGTGCGGTAGACAACGCATTCAATGATTTTGATAAATCCAATATTGGATACCGTGTGGGTGCCGGAATAGACCTTTTAAAATTCACAGTAGATGTTTCCTATGATGGAGGATTAAACAATGTAAGTAAAAGCTTCTCATCTAAACCGAATACATGGTTCATCGCTGTTGGATATAAATTCCTATAATCCCACTTCCCAACATAGAAAAAAGGCTATTGCTACGTTGTAGTACTAGCCTTTTTTTATTTTCTCCCTCATTTATATATTCCTAAGCGAACAGTTTGTAAGCAACACTAGTTTTACTTCAAATTTTTATTATTTTTGTGCTATGCAAAAGAACATCAACATTCTAAATAAACGAGCTAAGTTCGAATATGAAATCTTAGATAAATATACTGCTGGAATTGTATTAACAGGTACTGAAATTAAATCCTTGCGACTAGGAAAAGCTAGTATTGCAGAGAGTTTCTGTGAATTTCAAAACCTAGAGCTCTTTGTGATTAATTCTCAGATTGAAGAATATGCCAATAGCAGCCACTTCAATCACAAAGCCAAAACAGAACGCAAACTGTTATTGAATAAAAAAGAATTAAAGAGTTTACATAAAAGTGTACAGAATAAAGGGTTAACGATTATTCCGTTGCGTTTATTCATCAATGAGAAAGGATTAGCCAAAATGGACATCGCTTTGTGTAAAGGAAAGAAAAACTACGACAAGCGGGAGACGATTAAAGATCGCGATAATAAAATTGCACTAGATCGCCTTAAAAAAGCTTATTAGGATAATAACCAAATCATACAAGCATCCGAATAGGGATGCTTTTTTTTTTATACCACAACCAAAAAACATGAAAAAGATTTTACTATTGACCTTGGGACTACTAGCTTCTACCCTAGTACTTGGACAAGAACCTACAGAACCGCTAAAGGCAGTTCCACCTACCGTAGGACCAGAAAGTACCACCAATCAATACTCCAACAATAAAATCGGAACAGCATACGATTTTGTACTGAATAAATTACATCAATTCACACAAGACGTTCCTTTAGATCAAGAGGCTATCTTAATTTATGATTATGACGGCACATTGAAATCCTTTAACCTTGCTACCCAAAAAATCAATTGGACATTTACCGCTCAAGATACTGTGGTTACCTATGCGCGAAATAAATTCACCCTAGAAAATGGTGTGGTTTATATTCCCTTTCTCAACGGGGAGCTCTATGCGTTAAACCACAAAACAGGAGAAGTATTTTGGGAAGCCAAAATCGGAGTGAAGAACAGCAAGTACCTCAAAATGATGATCAATCAAATTCCGGTTATTCACAATAATTTCCTCTATCTCGTTACCCAATACGAAAACAGCAATATTTACGCCTTTGACAAAAGAACAGGGGAGCACATTTGGAACTATAAATTAGAATTTCCTTACAATCATATGCCTGTTTTATATACCAACACCAAAGTATTTGTTCCCAATGCGGGCTATGTTTATAACTTTGATGCCGAATCGGGAAAAGCATTATATGCTCGTGGTTTCAAAACGGGAATGTATTCAAGGCCTGTAAGCAATGGAAAATATGTTTTCATTGCCGATTTAGGCTATCAACTGTTTGCCTTGCACCCTGAAAATCTTGATATTATATGGGAGATTACGCTAGAAGAAGGAGCTATAGGACACAAAATGGTCTATGACAACAACCAATTACTAGTCGGAACCGGTCGAAACTTTTACGCCATCAATCCCGAAGATGGCGCTATTATCTGGCAAACCGAAGTTCCTTTAAAAGAACAAGCCGATAGACGCTTTGACCTACAACAACTCGAAGTGTTTAACAACAAAATATACGCCTACAATAACAAAAGTACCTTTTTTGTAGTCAATCCTAAAGATGGAAAAATAGAAAAGGAACTAGCACTTAAAAATACCCCTATTTCCAATATTGAAGTTCAAGATACTAATACGGTCTTCTTCTACTGCGAAGTAGGATTGATTAAACTCAACCTCCAAACCAACAAAGAGGAATTAGTTTATATGCGCTCTTCCATTCAATCCGATCCAAAAGAGAATTATATTAAGTTGGTTCGTTAGTTGTTTGGTGAGGATTAGGTGAGGTTTGCGTTTGTTTCATCTTTTCTTCTAAAAGCAAATTACTTTTAGTAACGAAAGTTTTATCAAAAAACGAAAAAGCAACCAACGAAAAAGCAACTGACAACAACTTTTCTTTTGGGTGAGTCCTTAGTGAGTCCATAGTGTCTCCATAGTGAGTCCATTAAAACGAGATTTTTTATAGACTCACTATGGAGACACTATGCCAACATTTTGTAGTCAAATAGAATGAGAGTGCCGTTTGTATGGTTTGCACTTCGCACGGTTTGTTATTTATTTGGGTGTTCGATGAAGCTACACTGCGTTGCGATTTGTTTAATTGCTTCTTTTAAAAGAAAATTGTTGTTATGCATGATTGCTTGAACAAAAAACCAAAAAAGCAACCAACAAAAAACCAAAAAAAATCACACCTTACAATTATTCCTACATCCAAAATTAAAAACTGCTTGTAGCAAGAGATAAGCTGAGGGGATGAGCAATACCCATACGCGGGCATCGATAGCTTGAAATGCCAAGAGAACAGCCAATCCTAAGCGAATATAACGCATAGGGGTCCATAGTTTAAAATAATTGAATAGTGTGGTCATGCGATCTTTCTTAGATTAACTCCAAACTTACGTTTCTTTTTTTTGTTCTACGGTAACAATTGTTACTGTACTAGTCCTGCACAACAGCTAGATTTGTTTCAATTAATACTTAAATCTACAACTATGAGAAGAATGCTGTGGGCGATTGCCGTGCTTATTGGAACCACTACGATGGTTAATGCGACAAACCTTACGCATACCGCAAACGAAGCTGTTTTACAAGCAACAACAGGGGATAAATACGCGATTTTAGTCCAATCGACAAAAAACTTACGCGCTTCGATTATGACTGCTTCAGAAATGAGAAAAGAACAACCTGCCCTTGCTTTTGAAATTGTCATCATGGGACAAATGGTACAGGAGTTAAATGACAAAGATTTGAGAGCGACCTTAGATGCGGCAAATAAAGCAGGGATTAAACTGGTCGTTTGTGAATTTGCCCTTCAAGTGTATGGGGTACAGCTCAAAGATTTACCTACTTATTTTATTGGGACCCCAAATGCACATAAGTATATGTTCCAATTGCAAGAAAAGCAATACAACACCCTTTCTATTTAGAACAAACAACAAATCACAATAACATTTTTTCTAAAAAAAGCATCCTTTAGGGGATGCTTTTTGTATCTATTTAATTTTTATTTTCTAACATAGGGACGAATTTAAAATCGCCGTGTTCGTGTTTTTCAAATTGGGTTTCATTCAGGCGAATGAGTTCAATCATCGTTTGTTGCTCTTCTCCTACGGGGATAATTAGGCGACCACCAATTTTGAGTTGGCCCATCAAGGCTTGGGGAATAAAAGGAGCACCTGCTGTGACAATAATAGAATCAAAAGGTGCATAATTGGGCAGTCCTTTATACCCATCACCAAAGGTGAGCAATTTGGCGCGAATACCTAATTTGGGCAGTAAAAGTGAAGTCTTTTTATACAATTCCAGCTGGCGTTCAATGCTATATACGCGAGCCCCCATAGCCACTAATACAGCTGTTTGATAGCCACTACCTGTTCCAATCTCCAACACTTTATCATCAGGCTTTACCTGTAGCAATTGCGATTGAAACGCTACCGTATACGGATGTGAAATGGTTTGCCCTGCTCCAATGGGAAAAGCAGTATTCTGATAGGCAAAATTTTCAAAACTTGAATCTATAAATAAATGTCGAGGAATGCGTCTAATCGCCTGAAGTACGGCTTGATTTTCAATGCCTTTTTCCTTCAATGCTTCAACCAACTGATTGCGCAATCCCTGATGCTTCGTAGAATCCTTCACTGTATTTAAATAATTTATACAAAAGTAACCAATATTTTTTTAATAACCACCACTCCTCTCCTTCTAAACAAAGTAAGGTAAAAGATTTAAAGCTGAAATTTTACCCATTCCATAAATAAGTTTTATTTTTGTTCAAAATAATTTTTTATGCTTAAAATTGGCGTATTGGGAGCGGGGCATTTAGGAAAAATTCACTTGCGTTTGCTGAACCAATCAGAAAAATACGAATTAGTCGGTTTTTATGACCCTTTTGCAGAAAATGCAAACAAAGTAGCACAAGAGTTTGGTTACACCAAATTTGACAGCATTGATGAATTAATCCAAGCGGTTGATGTCATTGATATTGTGACTCCTACGCTCTCTCATTTTGACTGTGCAAAAAAAGCAATTGAAGCGGGAAAACACGTTTTCCTTGAGAAACCCATCACCACCACTGTCGAAGAAGCAGAAGCTATTATTGCTTTAGCAGAACAACACAACGTCTATGGACAAGTAGGTCATGTGGAGCGTTTTAATCCTGCCTTTGTTGCAGTACGCGATAAAATTGAAAATCCCATGTTCATTGAAACCCACCGTTTAGCAGAATTCAACCCAAGAGGAACAGATGTGCCTGTGGTATTGGATTTGATGATTCACGATTTAGATGCCATCCTAAGTGTGGTTCACTCGCCTGTAAAACACGTGAGTGCTAGTGGTGTTTCCGTTTTAAGTGAATCACCTGACATCGCCAATGCGCGTATTGAATTCGAAAACGGCTGTGTAGCCAACGTAACTGCCAGTAGAATTTCCATGAAAAATATGCGTAAATCTCGTTTCTTTCAACGTGATGCTTATATTTCTGTCGATTACTTAGAGAAAACTTGCGAGGTGGTAAAAATGAAAGATGCACCTGAAACACCAGGTGATTTCGACCTTATTTTGCAAAATGCTGAAGGATTAAAGAAACAAATTTACTATGATAATCCTACCGTTTTACCAAATAATGCTATCTTAGATGAGCTGGAAACGTTTCACGATGCTATTGTCAATCAAACAAGGCCCATCGTGACATTGGAGGATGGAACAAAAGCCCTGCGTTTGGCTTATCAGATTATTGACGCTTTTCAAAACTAACAGAACACTAACTTGTAAATACATACGAAACTTATGAAAAATATTGCTGTAATTGGTGCAGGAACAATGGGAAATGGAATTGCTCATACGTTTGCTCAAAAAGGCTTTAAAGTTCTTTTAATCGACATTTCTGAACAAGCGATTGAAAGAGGAATGAATACGATTAGCAAAAATTTAGATCGAATGATTGCGAAAGGTTCGATTACAGAAGCGGACAAAAAAGCGACCATTGAAAATATTATCACCTATACAGAAATTAAAGATGGTGTGGTAAACGCGGATTTAGTTATCGAAGCTGCTACAGAAAATGTAACATTAAAATTAAACATCTTCAAAGAGCTAAGTGCTGTTTGTAGAGAGGATGTAATTTTAGCCTCTAATACTTCTTCTATTTCTATTACGCAAATTGCATCAGTGGTAAAAAACCCTGAACGCGTAATCGGCATGCACTTTATGAATCCAGTGCCCATCATGAAATTGGTCGAAATTATCAGAGGGTACAACACAACGGATGAGGTGACAAAAGCGATTATGGATTTGTCATTAAAATTGGATAAAGTACCAACAGAAGTAAACGATTACCCTGGTTTCGTAGCAAACCGCATCTTAATGCCAATGATTAATGAAGCCATCGAAACGTTGTACAATGGTGTTGCAGGAGTAGAAGAAATTGATACCGTAATGAAATTGGGAATGGCTCATCCAATGGGGCCTTTACAATTGGCAGATTTCATCGGTTTAGATGTTTGTTTATCTATTCTAAATGTGATGTATGATGGATTCAAAAACCCTAAATACGCTCCCTGTCCATTACTCGTTAACATGGTAATGGCTGGTAAATTAGGTGTGAAATCTGGCGAAGGATTTTACGATTACAGCGAAAGCAAAAAAGCCGAAAAAGTGGCAAAAATGTTTTCTTAATTGAAAAGAAACTAAAAATCAATAATCAGACCAAGACAATCGATACTATTGTCGATTGTCTTACTTTTTGATTCCATAAAGTAAAGAATGGCAAAAATAATTCCTTTTCAGGGTATACGCCCTACACGAGATAAAGCCAATTTAGTAACTTGTAGGTCTTTTGAAGACTACAATGCCGTAGAATTGGCCTATCTTTTGGATTACAATCCTTTTTCATTTCTACACGTTTTAAATCCTGCCTATGTCAACCCACAAAAGGTAACTAGTGATAAGCGCTTTAAAATGGTAGCAGCGAAATTTAATGATTTTAAAAAGGAAGGAATCCTAACAAAGGAAGAACATCCCGTGTTGTATCTCTACCAAATTGAGACCAAAAACTGGAAATTCACGGGTATTGTTGCAGGAACATGTATTGAAGATTACGAAAATAACATCATCAAAAAACACGAGGATACGCTAGAGTATCGCGTCAATCTCTTTAAAGAATACCTGTACCACAGTCGATTTAATACAGAGCCCGTCTTGATGATGTATCCCGATAAAGAAAATATCAATGCGTGGATTGCGGAATACAAAGAGCATCGACCGATTTACGATTTTACCACGGTAACGAAGGAACGACATACAGTTTGGAAGGTGGACGATCAAGCGTGTATTGATTGGCTTTGTCAAGAATTTGAACACATTCCAGAAATGTACATTGCTGATGGACATCATCGCTTTGCCTCTGCAGCTTTACTCAAAAAAGAAAATGGCTTTGAACCGCATTCACATAGCAATACGGTCATGACCTTTTTAATTGCAGAGAACAATATTAAGATTTATGAATTTAATCGCATTATTCACGATTTAAACAACCATAGCAAAGAGGAGTTTTTAGCTTTATTAAGCGAAAAATTCAATGTAAAAAACAAGCAACAACAGTTGTGGAAACCCTCCAAAAAAATGGAATTTGGCATGTATTTGGATGGAGATTTTTACTCCCTCAAGCTCAAGGATAAGATTAAAACAGACGATATTTTGATGCAATTAGACGCTCAAATTTTATATGATGCTGTGTTAAACCCTATCTTGGGGTTAGATGATTTAAGAAATGATGCTAGAATAGACTACATTCCTGGAAATGAATCTATTGTAGCCATAAAAGAACTAGTAGATGACGGAGAATATGAAGTTGGATTTATGCTATACCCAACCAATGTACAGGAAATAAAGCTAGTTGCGGATAATGATTTAATCATGCCGCCTAAAAGTACCTATATTGAACCCAAGTTCATGAATGGGTTATTAACTTACGAAATTTAAAAATACCATATGATGTCAATGATTGCTGAGAATCTAAAACGAATTAAAGCTGACTTACCTACAGGGGTTGAGTTGGTCGCTGTTTCTAAAACAAAGCCCAATGCGGCAATTTTAGAGGCATATGAAGCAGGACAAAGAGTTTTCGGTGAGAATAAGATACAAGAAATGACGGATAAGTATGAGGCGCTACCCAAAGATATAGCGTGGCATATGATCGGACATGTACAGCGCAATAAAGTCAAGTACATGGCGCCGTTTGTGACTTTGATTCACGCTGTTGATAGCCTGCGTTTATTAGTTGAAATTAATAAACAAGCCAAGCGAAACAACCGCGTTATCTCCTGTTTACTTCAACTGTTTATTGCAGATGAAGAAACAAAATTTGGTCTAAGTGAAACAGAACTATTCGAGCTCTTAGACAGTGAGGAATTTAAAGGGTTACAACACATAAAAATCCAAGGATTAATGGGAATGGCAACATTTACCGAGAACCAGGATCAAATCAAACAAGAATTTTCTACCCTACAAGCTATTTTCAAAAAGGTACAAACCTACAATCACCTGCCCAATGTTGCTTGTGATACGTTATCTATGGGGATGAGTAACGACTACCCTATCGCTATCGCCTGCGGAAGTACGATGATTAGAATAGGAAGTACAATTTTTGGAGAACGCAATTACGAATTAAAAGAGTAAACATTGTACGCAGTTTTAGATATAGAGACCACAGGTGGTCAATTTAACGAAGAGGGGATAACCGAGATTGCCATCTATAAATTTGATGGCCATCAAATCGTGGATCAACTCATTAGCTTAGTTAATCCACAGAAAGAAATACAGCCCTTTGTTGTCAAGTTAACAGGTATTAATAGCGCTATGCTTCGCTTAGCACCTAAATTTCACGAACTAGCCAAGCGAATTATTGAAATAACGGAAGATTGTGTGCTTGTTGCCCATAATGCTTCCTTCGATTACCGCGTGTTGCGCAACGAATTCAGCCGTTTGGGATACGATTACCAAAAGGATACGCTATGTACAGTTGAATTGGCGCAAAAGTTACTGCCTGAAATGCCATCCTATAGCTTGGGAAAATTAGTGCGTAACTTGGGAATTCCACTAGCCGATCGCCATCGTGCCTATGGAGATGCCTTGGCTACACTCAAATTATTCCAATTACTCTTATCCAAAGACACAGAAAAAACCATACTTACCAGTATGATTAAGTCTGATATTAAAACGGGACTTAATCCCAAATTCTTTGACATCACAGAGAATCTCCCTACTTCTGTAGGTATTTACTACATTCACAACGAAGAAGGTGTTATTATTTACATTGGAAAAAGCCGCAACATCAAGAAAAAGATTATGCAGCACTTTACCAATAATTCTGTTTTATTTAAAAAAGTACAAAAAGAAACCTATACGGTTACTTTTGAGAAAACAGGAACTGAATTGATTGCGATTCTCAAAGAAGCCGAAGAAATTCTCTTAAATCACCCCAAATACAACAAAGTAACGAAAAAGGGAATTTTTCCTTATTCGCTTTATATTAAAACGAACCTACAGGGTTATTTTTACTTCAGTTTGGAAAAAACAGATGGTCGCAAACGCAATCACATGGCTTTTACCTCTTTAACTGAAGGGAGAAAATTCATTGATAAGATTACAACTGGTTTTGAATGGCCTTTTTATACGGAAATCTTACATGAAAAAAAATCTAAAAAGGAAACAGAAGAAACTTTTTCTACGCAAGTTGAACTTGATTTTGCAGCATATAACAAACTATTGCTTAACTTGTTGCAAAATTACAACGTAGATGATGGTTCGGTATTGATTCTCGACAAAGGTCGTACAGTCAATGAACGCAGCGCCATTGTCATCGAAGGAGGTAAGTTATCGGGCTATTGTTTTTACGATTTGAATTACCAAATCAACGACCCTGCACGAATTGCAGCAAACCTAACCCCCATTACCTTCCATCGCAACAACAGGAATATTATTCTCAATTATTTGAACAAGAAAACAGGCTATAAATTAATCCATTATTAAAAAGTATATACGTTGAGACGCAGGCTAAAAAATAAGTGGGATATTCTGAAACAGAAGATTTATATCATCATCTACGGGTCTAACACCTTTGCTGGTAAGCTATTCGATTTGGTCTTACTCGCTGTGATTCTGTTGAGTGTGATTTTGGTTATGTTGGAGTCGATTGAGAGCTATGACATGAAGCATCACACCCTACTCAAAGTGTTGGAATGGGTGATTACAATTTTCTTTACCATTGAGTATGTATTGCGGATTATTTGTAATAAACAACCGCTGAGATATATCTTCAGTTTTTATGGTATTGTCGATTTAATTTCGATTATGCCAATGTATTTGTCTTTCTTCGTTTCTGATTTAGGTGTTTTATCTGTTGTTCGAGCCTTGCGTTTACTGCGTTTGTTTGGTATTTTGAACTTAGTTCCTTATATCGGACAAGAATCGAATTTAAAACTGGCAATCAAGGCAAGTAGAACGAAAATTATTGTATTCATCTACTTTATTGTTGTGGTTTCCATCTTATTGGGTGCTTTAATGTACGTGATTGAAGGCAAGGACCACGGCTTTACTAGTATTCCACGCAGTATCTATTGGTGTATTGTAACCCTAACCACGGTAGGATACGGTGATATTGCCCCTCAAACCACAATTGGACAAATGATTGCCTCCCTGATTATGATTATGGGATACGGTATCATTGCGGTTCCAACGGGAATTGTAACAGCTGAATTTTCGAATTTAAAACGAAATAAGAGCATTGACGCCCGAAGAAGAAGAGCTTGTTCTTCTTGTACTACAACTATTTATGATGATGATGCCAATTATTGCTATAATTGCGGCCAAAAATTAGGAGATGTCTTTACCCGATAATACCCACTATTTACTTGTCGTTATTGGCCCAACTGCCATCGGAAAAACGGCTTTAGCTATTCAATTAGCCCAACATTTTCAATGTGAAATTCTATCGTGTGATAGTCGTCAATTTTTTAAAGAAATGACAATTGGTACTGCGGTTCCCTCTAGGGCGGAACTTGAAGCGGTACCGCATCACTTTATTCAACATATTAGCATCGAGGATACCTATTCTGTAGGAGACTTCGAACGCGATGCCATCGCACAATTGGATCGTTTATTTGAGAAAAACAAGGTACAAGTCATGGTCGGCGGATCTGGTTTATACGTCAATGCGATTTTAGAAGGATTGGATGAATTTCCAACTATTGATCCCCGAATTCGAGAAGAACTCAACCAAGTCTTGGAAAAAAAGGGACTTCCTTATTTACAAAGACAATTAAAAGAACTCGATCCGGTACACTACGAAAAAGTAGCCCTAGACAATCCTCAACGCGTTACTCGTGCGCTAGAAGTATCGATTGGAACAGGGCAACCCTATTCTAGTTTTCTAGCGAAAAAGAAGGTAAAACGCAATTTTATTCCAATTGTAATTGGATTAGAAGCGCCGCGTGAAAAAATGTATGAACGCATCAATACCCGTGTGGATAAAATGCTCGAAATGGGATTGCTAGATGAAGTAAAAGCACTTCTTCCTTATCAAACACTCAATGCCCTACAAACCGTAGGCTATCGCGAACTATTTCGTTATTTTAATGGAGAAGGTACGTTAGAGGAAGCTATGGAAGAAATTAAAAAAAATACGCGCCGTTTTGCCAAGCGACAAATTACTTGGTTCAAGCGCACACCAAACGCCACTTGGTATGACTATCAAACCGATCCTCAACACATTATCGACGATATTACCAAGCAACTAAATTAAACCACTATGCCCATTTCTGATCAATTCACTCCCATCCACCAACAGTCTTACGAAATAGACTTCTTTGCCTGTTCTCCTTCTGGACACCTGAAGTGGGTAGATTTATGTAAACTCATTCAAAGTGTTTCAGCGGATCATTCGGTTCTGGGTGGAATTAGTTTTTGGGATTTAAAAATACACAACCAAGCGTGGGTACTCAGCAAGTTTCGCATTGAAAAAAAAGCAGACGAACTTCCACAATGGCAAGATAAAATTACAATTAGTACGTGGATTGAACGGTTAGATGGGGTACGTTCGATTCGAAATTTTGAAGTGTACTTCGGAGAACAACTCCTCGCAGTTGCTTCTTCTCTTTGGGTGATCATCAATACAAAACGCCGTAGGCCCGAATGTATCGCTCTACCTCACGAGCACTTTATCAAATACACCGATAAAAAAGTAACACAGACAGATTTTGCCAAACTACACAAAGGAGAGTACCGCAAAATTGATACACTTCGCGTGAAATTATCAGATCTGGATATGGTTAAACATGTCACCAATATCAAATACTTGGAATGGTGTATCGACGCTGCGTTTGACTCTCAAGAAGCGGTAGATCAAATACAAGTAATCGATATGCACTTCCTGAAAGAAACAAGAATCAATGATACGTGTGAGGTTCATTTCTTAGAGGAAAATCACCAACGTCACTACCAGATTTGCGTAGAAGGCGTGGTTCATTTTTATTGCTTAATGGAATTGCGTGATGCGTGATGCGTAAAAATTCTCTAGATAGATTAAATTCTCAAAAAAAACAACCAACAACGTGCAAACCGCGCAATCAACAAAATACAAAAAAGGGATTCCTATACTAGAAATCCCTTTTTTTATTTAGAAAATTTCACTCTTCTATCTCACTGATTTTATATTGATTTTGGTGTTCAATGAATCTACACTTCGTGGCGATTTCCGCTTCGTGACGATTTCTCGATTCCCCATCTCCAATAAAAAAAACTACCAAACGAACATTGAACGTTCTGCCATCATTTCGTTTACTTCATCCGCTACTTCTTCGATGATATCTTCGTTGGTGTGGTTTTGGATTACTTTATCGATTAAAGCAACGATTGTTTCCATATCTTCTTCTTTCAATCCTCTTGTTGTAATTGCTGGTGTTCCGATACGGATACCTGAAGTTACAAATGGAGATTTATCGTCAAATGGAACCATGTTTTTATTTACAGTAATTTCAGCTTTTACTAACGCTTGTTCTGCGTCTTTTCCTGAAATATTTTTATTTCTCAAGTCGATTAACATCATATGGTTATCTGTTCCACCAGAGATAATGTCATAACCTCTTTTTACAAATGCATCTGCCATTGCTTTTGCATTCTTTTGTACTTGTAACATATACGTAAAGAATTCATCAGTCAAAGCTTCACCAAATGCCACTGCTTTAGCTGCGATAATGTGCATTAAAGGTCCTCCTTGGTTTCCAGGGAATACCGCACTATCTAATAAAGCAGACATCATGCGTACTTCTCCTTTTGGAGTTTTTAAACCAAATGGATTAGGGAAATCTTTTCCAATCATAATCATTCCTCCACGTGGTCCACGTAATGTTTTATGTGTTGTTGTTGTAATAATATGACAATGAGGCACTGGATCATTCATCAACCCTTTTGCGATCAATCCCGCTGGGTGAGAAATATCAGCCATTAAAAGTGCTCCAACACTATCAGCAATTGCTCTAAAGCGTTCGAAATCCATATCACGAGAATAAGCCGAAGCTCCTGCGATAATCAATTTCGGTTGTTCTTTCTTCGCGATTTCTTCGATTTTATCGTAGTTTAATAAACCTGTTTCTTGGTCCACTCCGTAAAATACTGGATTATACAATTTTCCAGAGAAATTCACTGGTGATCCATGGGTTAAGTGTCCCCCGTGAGACAAGTCAAAACCTAAGATTTTATCTCCTGGTTTTAAACAAGCCGAAAAAACAGCGGTATTCGCTTGTGATCCAGAGTGAGGTTGAACATTCACATATTCAGCACCAAAAAGAGCTTTTGCGCGATCAATAGCGATTTGCTCTACTACGTCCACTACTTCACATCCTCCGTAGTAGCGTTTGTTTGGATAACCCTCTGCATATTTATTCGTTAAACAAGATCCGGCTGCTTCCATCGTTTGCTCACTTACAAAGTTTTCAGAGGCAATTAGCTCAATACCGTGTACTTGTCTATCCCCTTCTTCTACGATTAAGTCGAAAATTTCTGTATCTCTTCTCATCTGAATTGTATATTTCGTTAAATTGAGCTCAAATGTACAAAATTCGTTTGTTAATTTGCCCTATAATTATATATTTGATTAACTATTCATTCAATTAATTAAGCAATAAATATGATGATTACGGCAAATGATCCGAAAAGAGAATCATGGTTAGCAGTTCAACCACAGTCGGACTTCCCTATCCAAAATATTCCTTTTGGGGTTTTTATTACGAAAGATGATATTGTAACAATTGGAACTCGTATTGGCGACTATGCCATCGATTTAAGCGCCTTACAAATGTTGGGATATCTAAAGGGAATCGAACTGACCGATGATGTATTTTTACAAGACAATCTTAATGATTTTATTTCTAGTGGAAAGAAAACATGGCGTGCTGTTCGAAACCGAATCGCTGATATTTTCGACAAAGCAAACCCAACTTTACAAAACAACGCCAAACACAAAGCGGCAGTTATCTTTAACCTAGACGAAGTAGAAATGCAATTACCGGTTTACATTGGTGATTATACGGATTTTTACTCGAGTCGAGAACATGCCACCAATGTAGGTAAAATGTTCCGAGATCCAGCCAACGCCTTATTGCCGAACTGGCTTCACATTCCAGTAGGTTATCATGGTAGGAGTTCGACTGTCATTCCTTCTGGGATTAACGTCAAACGTCCAATGGGACAAACCTTACCTAAAGGAGAATCTCAACCTGTTTTTGGACCTTCCAAACGCATTGACTTTGAATTAGAAACTGCGTTTATTACTACAGATGCCAATTTATTTGGTGAGAGTATTCCCGTGGATGAAGCGGAAGATCACATCTTTGGTATGGTACTACTCAACGATTGGAGTGCTCGCGATATTCAAACGTGGGAATACGTTCCATTAGGGCCCTTCTTAGCCAAGAACTTTGCAACATCTATTTCTCCTTGGGTCATCACCCTAGATGCGTTGGAGCCTTTTAGAACGGCAAGTCCGAAACAAGAACCAACGCCTTTACCTTATTTACAACAAACGGGAGATAAAACCTTTGATATTAACTTAGAGGTTTACCTACAACCTGAAAATGGAAAAGACACCCTGATTTGTGAATCGAACTTCAAATATTTATATTGGACGATGAGCCAACAATTGGCACACCACACCATTAACGGTTGTAAAATCAACGCCGGTGACTTAATGGGATCGGGAACGATTTCAGGAAGTACACCGAATAGCTTTGGTTCCCTCTTAGAGTTAACCTGGGCAGGTGCAAATCCACTTACGTTAGAAGATGGAAGCACACGTACGTTCATTGAGGACTATGACACCATCACCATGAAAGGATATTGCCAAAACAACGATATTCGAATCGGTTTTGGAGAGGTAAAAAGTATGTTACTTCCCTCTACCGCAACAATGAAATAACAAAAAAAGGATTTCTCTGACGAGAAATCCTTTTTTTGTTATTTGATGTTTGGCGTTTGTTGCTTGGCTTTTGTTTTTTTGCTCTTTGTTCTTTGTTGGTTGCTTTTTTGAGGGTGAAGGATGAAGAGTGACCTCAACAAATCCCCACCAAATCGTAGCGCAGCGTAGATTCATCGAATACCAAAACAAAATATAAACTAAGTGAGATAAATCCTCACCACAAACCGCTTAATACCCTTTGTTCTGTTCAAACGTGGCATCAATATCGATAATCGTTTGAGGAATAGGAAAAATCCTGCGATATGGCTGAGATTGTGGTTTGGCTGACTGAGCTAGTGGCAAATCAAACGTACCGAAGCGCACCATTTGTGGTCTGCGTTTACTTTCCCAATACAATTCATAGCCCAATTCTTTATACAACACTTCCGCATCTAACGCTCCTATTGGTTTTCCTGCTACAGCATCTTGTAAGGCATCATGTGTACGGCTGGTACGAATTGTATTAATATCATTTAAGGCTAAGCCAAGATTCCCTTTTCTGAAATACGCTTCCGCGCGTAGCATGTACATCCCTCCTAAACGATAAATAGGTATATCCACTTCAGACGAACCATTATCGCCTTTTGAGGCATCGAATTCGAACTTAAAACAACGGGCGCCTCTATTGATTTGATCCTGTTTAAAAATGGCTTCGGTTGGGTTGTCAAAATTAAACTCAGGGGTGAAATCCATCGGAGTTGTAGAGCTCTTTTCCATCACCAAAGGCATTACTTTAATACGTCCATCGGCTGTCATTTCGAATTTACCTGTAGCTTGTACCAACTTCGGACCGTGTTGAAGTCCAAATTGAATTCCTCTATTAAAGTGGAACCAAGGTTCTGATGTTCCAGGAGCAATAGATGTTGCAGGCACAGATACATCTGTTCCATCATTTTTAAACCAAGTGCCGTCTTCGTATTGATATTTGCGTTGGAAACGAGGATCATCTTGATTGCCATTCCAGCTGTAGAAAAACTCTGGACGAATGGCACTGGCATTTGTTCCTCTATTTTTAGCGGTTACTCGTTGGTTTCGCTCCATCGTATTATAGGCTAAATCATTACTCGACCCCTTAATATCTGAAATCTGTTGAACCACTGCAAAAATCATTTCTTTAGAAGTATGATTGTCCATGGCAAAATTGTGGAAGTAATTTTCTTCTAATTGAAAACGACCGTCATCAATCAGTAAGCTCGTATAGTGAATTACTTTATCCATATTAGAGCCCGATCCTGTTGCTGTATTGGCATTAAAATCAAACGTAGAACTCGCATTATAACGATCCTTATATACAGCTCGATTCATATAAAGCTCTGCTAATAATCCATAAGCGGCTTGCTTAGTGAAGCGCCCCACATGGGTTTGATTTTCTCCTAAACTAGGAAGTTCTGGAAGAAGTCCTTCCACTTCTGCAATCACAAAATCAATATCCGCATCTGCTTTCAATACGCGAATAGGACCTTTTAAATTATCGAAGTCTTTATAAGGTGCTTGTCCATACAAATCCAACAATTGAGCGATGTAAAAATACAGCAATCCCTTTGCTTCCGCCAAGTAAAAGGCCTTCGAAGCCCCTTCACCATTCAGGGTAATTGCCTCAATAGCCGTATATGAACGGGTAACACCATTGGTTAAGTCGTTGAAATTCCCCTGCACCAGTCCGTTGTCTGAGGCCCAAGTAAATTCAGAAATACCTCTCCATTTTCCAGCATCTCCCCAATCACTTCCTCTTGTTGGTAAAATAGCCACATCACTACTCAGTTCCTGTAGGGCAAACAATCCACCCGTTCCTACAAATAAGTTTTGTCCCATACGCGCATAGGCCGAAGTCAAGGCAGCAATGGGATTAATCTCAGATGAGCCTAAATTTTCATCCAACACTTTTTCTTCTAAATCTGTACAGGAAGTAGCAGCTAATAAAGCTCCTACAACAAGTAATCCATTTACTTTATTAAAAATTGTATTCTTCATAATTAAAATTTCACTGTTAATCCAAATAGGAATGTTTTTGACGTTGGATATGACGTATAATCAACGCCTATCGATTGATTTCCTCCTGTTGCTTTGTTTGAGTTGATTAATGGATCATAGCCCGAATAACCAGAGATTGTCAATAAGTTTTGTCCACTTATATAAAAATTCATACTATCCAACCACTTTAATTCTTTGAGTGGAACCGTATAGCCTAAACGCACCGAATTCAGGCGTATAAAATCCGATTTCTCGATGTACAACGAAGAGAATTGAGGGGGATTACTGCTATTGGCCTCTGAATTAGCATATTGGGTAGCCACATTTCGATCAGAAGCGAGGTTATTGATATTTAATGCGTTTAACATCGTATTATTAGCAAGGTATCCTCCTGTTTGTCCAATGATGGAAAAGGAGAAATCCCAATTTTTATACTTCATGTATGAATTAAATCCAAAAGTAAAATCGGGAATTGCACTTTCAATAATCACGCGATCATCCATGCTGATGATACCATCTCCATTGACATCTCGATACATATCCCTTCCGTTCTCATCATATCCGATATGATCCAACGCATAGAAACTTCCTAAGGCATATCCACTTTTATAAATATTAGCTGTAACCCCTGATTGACCTGGGCCAGAGATATTTCCTGATAAAATTTGAGAAACGGGCAAGTTCTTAATCGTATTAGACAAGAATGTTCCATTAACATCAATATTCCAAGAGAAATCTTTGGTCTCAATCAAATTAGAGCCCAACATAAATTCTACCCCTTTGTTGACAATTTCCCCATCAATATTTACCCACACATCTGCCGTTGGACTCAATGGTTTCGAAGGAATATTCAAGATAGCATCCGTCGTTGTTTTATTGAAGTAATCTACTGTTCCATATAATTTATCGTTCCACAAACTAAAATCCACTCCTACGTTAAATTGAGTCACCACCTCCCATTTCAAATCGGGATTGGGTGTCCTAGAGATCGTGATACCTGGCATAAGTTCGCCATCCGCATTGAGGTAATACCCATCACTATAGGATTGAGAGTAACTTGCTTGGGTAATTTTATTTTTAACCTCTTGATTTCCTGTCTGTCCCCAACTGGCTCTTACTTTTAAGTTATTCACGACATTGGAATCCATCAAAAAGTTTTCTCGATTGACATTCCATCCCAAAGCGAAGGAAGGGAAATATCCATACTTATTGTTCTCCCCAAAACGCGTAGAGCCATCCGCTCGTACAGAAGCCGTAACCAAGTATTTACCATCAAAAGAGTAGTTAAAACGACCAAAATAAGATTGTAGTTCATTTTCTTGACTATATCCTGAAATACCGTTGAATTTTCCTTTGTACCCTGGATTGTCTTTTGGGGATACCTCATCATTTCGATCAGCGATTTCCGTAAAATTAAGAGTCGTTCCCGTATTGTAAAAATACTGGTAAGAGAATCCTCCTAACACGTCGAATTGATGTTTACCAACAGAAAAGTCATAGGTCAAATAGTGTTCTAAGAGATGAGATTTACTCTCCACATTTCCTTGGTAATATTGTCCTCGAGGTGAGCGGTCGGTAATGTTGGGATAGATGGTAGTATTACGCTCTGAATTACTCAGATCATAACCGAAGTTGAATTTATAATTTAAGTTTGGCAATATTTTATAGCCTAATTCTAAATTTGCCAAGGCGCGAAGAGTACGGGTTTCATCTTCATAAATATCCAACAAATACGCAGGGTTGTAGTGCGCATTCATATTAAAGTTAGTAAACTCCCCATTCTTGTCTTTCACGCTCCACGTAGGGTTTGCCATTAAGGTATGAATCATCAACTGACCATCTGAGCCACCATCATCAGAAGTAGGCACCCCATTTTCTTTGATTTCACTAGCCGTTAAATTCGCTTTAATCGTCAGGCGATCATCGAAGAATTTTTCTTCTCCATTAAAACGTGCACTGTTTCGATTGAATTCACTATTGTGAATAATCCCCTCTTGTTTAAGGTTGGAAATGGAAGCGAAATAGCTTCCTCCTGACTTCGATCGTGTACCAAAAGACAAGCTGTTATTTCGCGTCATCGCTGTTCTTAAAATCACATCTTGCCAATCCGTATTCCCTCCATGATCAAAAGCGGGTTCTGTAATCTTATTGCGATATTCGGCTGCGGATAATACATCTAACTTTTTGATTACACTCGAAAAACCGATGGAGCTGTCAAAAGTCAGTGTTGGCTCTTGGGATGTTCCTTTTTTTGTTGTGATAATCACGACTCCATTGGATCCTCTTGCTCCGTAAATAGCAGCTGCAGAAGCATCTTTCAAGACCGTCATGGACTCGATATCACTGGCATTTAAGAAGTTTAAAGGGTTCTTTGCACTAGAGCTTCCAAATCCGACATTACTTCCCCCTGGGGATACATTTTCATTGGATAAAGGCATTCCGTCAACAACAAATAAAGGCGTAGATCCACTGCGAATTGAACCAATTCCGCGAATAGATACATCCACTCCTGCTCCAGGCTCTCCACTGGTTTGCACCACGCGAACGCCCGATACTTTACCCTGTAAAAGTTGATCTGGCGAAATATTTACCCCATCTTTAAACGTGGCTTGACTCAATTGGGAAATCGCTCCAGTCAAATCACTGCGGTGTTTATTTCCATATCCTACTTCTACCACCAATTCATCTAACATTTCTTGGCTTTCTTTCACCACAATTTGCAGCGTGTTTTGGGTAATCTTGGTTTCTTGGGTTTGGTAGCCAATAAACTCAACCACCACCACTTCGCCAATACGCGCATTTAATTCAAATGCTCCTTTTTCATCAGACTGCACCGCACGCTGTGTTCCTTTGATATAAACCGTAGCAAATGCGATGGGTGAACCTTTCTCGTCCACAATTTTACCTTTTATTTTTTCCTGCTGTACAAGGGTTAACTCTTCTTTTGTAAAAACCTGTGTCCCCGGTTTAATATTTGCAAAGGCCACTGTTGAACACAAAAGAACCACATAAGTAGATACTGATTTCCATTTAAAAAGAACGCTTAATAAATGAAAAGGAAGGTGTCTTCTATTCATAATTTAGTTTTAGTTTCAGTCTTGCAAATGAACATAACCCATGTTACCCTAAGTTTATACCTATTTTATAATACCTTGATTAAATCATTACCAAAAACAGGAATTGCTAAAAAAATCATAACAATCACATAATAAAGGAGATAGTTGAAAATTTAGGAGGTACTTGTACTTTAGGCTCAAAGAAATCAAGAATATGAAACCATTTATTTTTTCCCTCCTTTTGAGTAGTTCACTCCTGGGGTATGCACAAAACATCCCTTTACATCGCATCCAAGTGATTGGTTCGCATAATAGTTACAAAAAGGCAATTCATCCTAAACTTTATGCTTATTTAATGGAGAAAGACCCACAAGTACAAACGCTGTACTACGAACATCCATCCATTGAAACCCAACTAACGCTTGGACTGAGAAATCTAGAAATCGACATTTGGAAAGATGACCAAGGCAATAAATACGCTCATCCCAGCGGTACGGCTTATTCTGGTCAACCTTATGAATGGACAGCTGCCATGGCAAAACCTGGTTATAAGATTTTCCATATGCCTGATATTGATTATGAAACACATCAACCCGATTTTGTTCAACAACTGCGAGCACTGAAAACCTGGTCTGAACAACATCCAACACATGAGACAATTTTTATTACCTTGGAGCTAAAAGACGATCAGAAAGATTCTTCTACCTTGTTTTCTCAAGCGAATATTGATGAAATTAATGCGCTTATTACAAAAGAATTAACGAGTAAACACTTAATCACACCCAAAGAATTAACGCGTAATGCTGATTCTATTCAATGGCCTACGGTAGAAGAAGGGAAAGGAAAATTTGTTTGGATTATTGACAATATGGATTATCGCTTGGATTTATTTGATTCGATAGACTTACAGGATTTGGCCGTTTTTCTCAATGTACCTTTTACACATCCCAAAGCGGGTTGTATGATTCTCAACAATCCTTATGATCCGACGATTCCCCAACTAGTAGAGCAAGGAGTGATTATCCGAACAAGAGCAGACGACAGCACCAAACAAGCTAGAACGAATGACTACTCTACTTTTGAACAAGCCAAAAAATCAAAAGCTCAAATTATCACCACAGATTACTACCTCCCTAGTCAATTGTTTCCGTCAACCTATCAAGTGATTTTTGACGATAAAACATATGTGAGAATGCAGTAATGGTCATGGCGTGATGCGTGATGCGTAGTTTGGTTGGATGAGGTTGGTTAGGTTGGTTACGTTAGATGAGATTGGTTAGGTTGGTTACCGCGCCTAACCTAACCTAACCTAACCTAACCTAACCTAACCTAACCTAACCAACACCACAATTAATTTTTCTAAATCACTTGGATTTCCTTGTTTTTCAATCCATGTACTCCACATACGATACAATTCCATACGAGCTGGAAGAATTTCTCTCAAACCAATATCACTCGCATTTCGCAGCAAATACAAATCAAAGACCACCTTTTTAAAAGTAAGCTGTTGGGCTTCTATTAAACTAGCGGGTGAAAGTACGGCTTTCATTTTTGGATTTAGGAAAGGTTCTAACGTTTCTGCTTCTTTATAAGAATTCCATTTTTCATCACCAAAATCGCTGTGGTAAAAGCGGTGTTCACTTAAATATTTCAGGTGACTTTTAGTCAATTCATAGTAATTTTTAGCATCTAAAAACGCGTTGTACGCTCCTGTTGTGTTTTCTTTTTGATACAAGGAGAAAAGGGCGTTGTAGTGTTCGACCTCACGTAATTCAATCGTCTGAACATCAATTGCATCAGGTTTAATTTCCACTATTTTATACGCTGGTGGAAAAGCCGCTAAAGAAGGAACTTGAATATTCGTCAATTCCCATTCTCCTTGTTTTTTTACACTTTGTTGGTGGATGTGCATATGCCCCGCAAAATGCAAGGACAACCCCGTTTCTAACCATTGCTGTTGTGTTTTTTCACTGGGCACTCGATGCAATTGAAGGCGATTGTTCCCCAATAATTCGACCAAAGCAGTCGATTGACCCTGATTAAACTCTAGCAGTGGATAATGACCAAAAGCAAGAAGTTTTTTTCCTCTTTTCTTTGCCTCTTTAACAATAGAGGCAATCCAATCCAGTAAATACATTCGCTCTTCAATGGCGTGATATCCATCGCTAATATTTTTAAAGGTAGTAGCGTTCACTTGCTGGTACATATTCCCATCAATAGACAAGATCCACACCCCTTCCATCGGTTCTACGAGGTAGGTATAATCAAAATACGATACCCCTTGACTGACATATTTTCGCTTAGACAAGCTAAAATCGTCTTCTGGCGAATACGTTTCATACATAAAGGGATGAAAAGGCGTTGAGTAAAACAGATCCGTTTTTCGCGGTTGTAAACCAAACGATTGAATGAAAGGATACATGGATTCGTATCCCAGTTCTCTCAAAGGCGGATACACGCGATCTGTCGTGTTTTTCTTCAAGTTTTCCGTAGAATAGACTCCAATCATCTGTCCTTTTTGGGTCAAGAAATCTGATTTTCCACTTTCTCTATCCAGCTGATTCACTGCTTCATGATTGCCATTAGCCAAGAAGAAGCGCATGCCATACTGTTGTTCAAATTCGGTTAATAACGCCTGAGTCGCTTTGATATTTAATTCCTGTCCATCATCAGTATAATCACCACTGATGAGCACCACTTGTACTTCTTGTTTGGCCAAATCCGTTAATGCTTGTCGAAAGGCAAAATAGTTTTCATTAAACAAGCGTGTAGAGGCCATTTGTCCAGCTAATGATCGTACAAACTCATACGTATCTGTTTGTGCATTATAAAACGGCTCTAAACCTAGAGCCTTCTCTTTTACATAAATATTGTGTAAATGTGGATCTGATAACACCCCAATTTTCACTCCTTCTTGTCCCCAAGAATACACGCTCAACAAGCCGAGCACTAAAAAAACTATCTTTTGCATATTTGTTATTCCTTTTGATTTTTTGGATTCTTTACAGCTAAAAGTAGAAAGAATGCCCGTTTTAAATCAAAGCAAATCCATACCTTAAAGGAGAGTTAACCCTAAACTTAGAAATCTACACCTTTCGCCCCTATTTCTTTACCTAAATTTAAAGAACGCTTGCGCTGCTTTTTTTTTAACTATCGCGTAAAACCTCCCAATCTCCTTCCATAAATCAGGTCTTTTTTGTACTTTTACTTTTTAATTCGTACGAAACTATGTCAAGAGTAATTTTATCTTTAGCGGGTGTAAATATTTACCAAAATAAACACCAAGTTTTATCCAATGTAAACTTAGAGGTGAATAAAGGTGAATTCCTTTATATCATTGGTAAAACAGGAGCGGGAAAAAGTAGTTTTATGAAAACACTTTATGCAGATTTGGCGTTAACAGAAGGAGAAGGAACGATTGTTGACTACGACTTAAGACAGTTAAAAGAAAAAGACATTCCTTATTTACGTCGTTCATTGGGAATTGTTTTTCAAGACTTTAAACTATTACCAGACCGCAATGTACACAACAACTTACAATTTGCATTGAGAGCAACAGGCTGGTCGGAACAAGAAGCCATTGACAGACGTATTGAAGAAGTTTTAGAACGCGTGGGCATGTTGTCGCATTTAAAGAAAATGCCCCATCAACTTTCGGGTGGAGAACAACAGCGTATTGCTATTGCTCGTGCTTTACTCAATGATCCTGATTTAATCTTAGCCGATGAACCAACAGGAAATTTAGATCCCCAAACGAGTTCGGAAGTCATGGAATTATTATTGGAAATCAATAAAAACGGACGTACCATTATCATGGTTACGCATGACTACGCCTTGTTGTTGAAGTATCCTGCAAAAACACTAAAATGCGATGATGGTGCGCTCTTTGAGGTGATTCACCGTACTTCTTAACCCTCATGTTATCTATTCTTATACCTGTTTATAATTACAACATTCTACCTTTAGTAGAGCAGCTCCATCGAGAAGCCACTGCCTTACACGTACCGTTTGAGCTCTTGGTTTGCGATGATGCTTCCACTCAGGTTTTTCACCAAAAACAAATTGAACAGCTGCCGCATACGCGTTGGTTGACCAATCGCGTTAATCAACATGTAGCCTATACACGCAATCGATTGCTGAATGAGGCCCAATACCCTTGGATACTACTCCTAGATGCAGATGTACAGCCTATTTCGACTACTTTTATTCAAAACTACCTCAATCAAATTGGTAAAGGTTTATTTTTTCAAGGGGGATTTACTTATCCTCCTATAGATCCAACGGAACACTCCTCCCTCCGCTTGACCTATGGTCGAACGATTGAACAATATAAACACCTGCATTCCTGCTGCAACCTCTTTTTTAATCAAGAGAAACTACAGCTAACCTTTGATGCATCCATTACCGAATATGGTTTTGAAGATACACTCTTCTTTTTGGCATTAGCTAAACGAAATTGTGAAGTGATTCAAATCAATAACCCAGTGATTCACCAGAGTACAGAATCGAATCAAACGTATCTTGAACGCAGTAAACAAGCCTGTTGGGGTTTAGTGGAACTAATTCAAAAAGGAAAAATACGACCACAGGAAGCACAACTAAGTCACGTGTATCAGCAGCTACTAAAATATCGCCTTACTTTTTTTCTATCCCTGTTGAGTGCACTTCTTGGCTCCCATATCCAGCGCAACCTCTTGGGTAAAAAACCGTCCATGCTAGGATTTAAATGGTTTAAACTACTCGAGTACCACAAAGCTAACCAAGTGATTCAAAAAAACTAATCCACTGTTGTAAGACCACAGATTCATCATATTGTTCCATTGATTTTTTAGCCTCTTTACCAAACGCTTGAATGATGTGGGGATCTTGCATCAAAATACAACAACAATGTACCATGAGCTGTTGTTCTCCTAACGGGATTAAATAGCCATTGCGACCATGTTGAATCAAATCGGCAGGGCCATAATCAACATCAAAAGCAACCACAGGCACACCAAGCACCATCGCCTCTAAAAAAGCCATGGGCATTCCTTCCATTTTGGAGGTATGTAGCATAAAAGCACTCGCTTGTAGTTCACTATTCACATCCGCTACTTCTCCCTTCCAATGAACAGATGCATCTGCTAACTCTTTTAGTTGAGCAACATAAGTTTCTTCACCAGTACCGCAAATCACCAGCTTCCAATCAGGATAAATTTGATGGATTTGCTTCCAAATACGCAACATCGTTTCGTAATTCTTTTCTGGCACCAGACGACCGATGGCAATTACTTGCTTACTTGCGGATTCTTTAGCTACTTGTGCCGTATTTTCTGGTGCAATCCAATTAGGAATAACCTGTATATTGGGATGTTTCCAGTCGCGCTTTGAGCTTTCATTCAACACAATCAATCCCGTGAATCGCTTACTCAACGCTAACGTGATTCGATTGATAATGCTGCGTCTAAAGGGAGAAGTAATTGGAGCTAGTAAAAAATGACGAGACCCATGCACTTCAAAGTAAATAGGAACATGCGTTTTTAAAAAATAAGAAGCAAAATACCCTTTGATTCCATTGTCTAGCACAAAAATAATATCCGGTTGAAAAGTATTGATTCCCTGTTCTTGTACAAAAGAATAATAGGTTCGCATCTGCCACATTGTGCGTATCGAATGCGGGTACAATTCCCATTGTACCTGAGCATCAAAGAGGTAAAACGGCTGTTGCTGTACGTCATTCGTGCTCATAATCTTTACTTCATGTCCCAATTGGACAAAAGCGGCTGTTTTTTGACTCAGCATACGTGCAACTCCCCCTCCTCCCATTGTAGAAGTAGCAATATACAGGATCTTTATTTTTTTGATTTCCATACTTTTACATACTGATTGGCTATCGTTTTACAGTCGTGAATTTCCCGAACAAAGGCTTGTGCCCGTTGTCCTAATTCCTTTCGCTCTAGCGGGTGTTCAATCCAGAACTTCAATTGAGCGACTAAATAAGCTACATTGGGTTTGGCATCCACACAAACCTCTCCTTCTTTTAGGTTGTACTGCTGTAAAAAATCTTCCGAAGCGCCAGTAAATACAACTTTTCCCCTCGCCATAGCCTCTAAAGCATTGTATCCTTGATCTTTGGAAAACACCTGATCCAATACAATATCCGCGCGTTCTTGTTCTTTTTTATACCTTGCATACGGCAATTGTTCTGCAACGACTATTTCTATTTGATCATTATAATCCCTTTGAATAATCGCCAACGCTTCTTCAAAATAAACTATTCCTTTTTGAATGTAATTACCTCGATTAATTCCCAAGAAAATACAAACGGTATTCGTGTTTTCGGGGGAAGCCGACGACACAATATCGTCTACTACCACAGGATGAGGAAGTAAACCAACATATTTTGGATGATGCTTATTCGGGTTGACGTAATCCATATCACTGGCGATAATTGCGCTACAGCGTTCCACAATTAGGCGTTGGGTTTTCCTCACTCCCTTTTTTCGGTACACTTCCACATAGTCGTAATGAGATTTTAAGGCAGGATTATCCAGTAAAGGCTGAAGTAAAGATATCTCTTCCGGATGAGCTATCAAATACTGTAAACCAAACACATCAATCCCACAAGAGAGCAAAAACACCCGTTTATTTTGGGCAAAAAGGCGTTTTAACAGGCGTCTTTCCCATGAAGGGACTGTTTGCAACGGACGGTCATTAATCAGCTGTACGACATCAAAATCTTTCAAGTTTTTAAAGGCTTGTTTCCCGCTCCATCCAATTTCAAGTTCGGCTATATCCCATCGGCATACTTTGTGTATTGCCTTGCGAAAAAACGTGCCCCAAGGGCTCATCGCCCATTTTGGACGCAGCGATACATCCACTTGGAAATCTTTGAACTTATCCCCATCGCCTACCAATACGACTTCTTTTATCGCTGGATGATGCAACAGTCCTTTTTTCAGGGCAGAATGTAATCCACTATAATCTCCAATTAAAAGTATTCTCATTATCTTAGCCGTGATTTGCTCAAATGTACGTTTATCTTTTTATGTCACAAAAGAAAATAAAAATAGCGATTCTTGGGGATACGCTTGCCCATGGCGGTGCAGAGCGCATACACAGCACCCTGTCTTTGTATTTGGAACAACAGGGATATGACGTACATAACATCCTAAACCTAGATGTGATTACCTATCCCTATGGAGGGCAATTATACAATTTAGGACTATTTAAAACTACCCGTTTTTCCCTTCAAAACAAATACAAACGCTTTCGTCTTTTTCGACACTATATACAGGAAAATTCCTTTGATTACATCCTAGATTTCCGAACGAGAAGCAAACCTTTTACCGAGATTTTCTTGCAGTATTTGATCTTTGGTCCGACCTATATTCCAACCGTGCACAGCGCTCATCTTTCGTGGTATTTTACCTCCAGTTCTTTTTGGGGCAAACGCCTTTATCGAAAATCCAAGCGAATTATAGCCGTTAGTCAAGCTATTGCTGATGAAATCCAAATGAACTATGGGTACAATCACGTACAAACCATGTACAATCCTATTGACCTAGCTATCATTCAACAGCAGTCCCAAGGCAACCACCCTTTTCATGGTCAACGTTATATTGTAGCTTGTGGCAGAATGGATACGGATATCAAACAATTTGATCGTTTACTTGAAATCTATGCGGCTAGTTCATTGCCAGCAGCAAATATTCACTTGGTTATTTTAGGAGAAGGAAGTCAGCGGGAACAGCTCAAAAAGGAGAGTAACCGATTGGAAGTAGCCCAATGGGTTCATTTACCTGGGTTTTGTGCCAATCCCTTTCCGATTTTTAAAGAGGCTTTATTTTTTGTACACAGCAGTCGATTAGAGGGATTTCCTACGGTATTACTAGAAGCTTTAGCCTGTGGCATTCCCGTAGTTAGTTTTGATTGTCCCACAGGACCTCGTGAAATCATTCAATCAGATTACAACGGATTACTAATTGAAAATCAAAACTTTGACGCTTTGAAAACAGCCATCGAATTACTCGCTTTGGATGAGACTAAACGCAATAAACTTCAGGCAAATACAGTAAAATCAGCACGTCCCTTCGACATAGAAACGATTGGTCAACAATGGTTAGCACTCCTGGATTAATGCTACTTGTTCTAAAAACAAATCATAATCCCGTATATAGTCACTTTCTTCATATACACCAGAATTGATAGACAAACAAACCGTTCCAACTTGAAAGTTTTGCAAGACGCTCCATACCCCTGGTTGAAGGACTAAACCTTTGGTCGGATTGTTTAAAACCACCGTTCGCTTTTGAAGTCCATCATCCAAAACTACTTCAAAACTTCCGTTGAGTGCAAATAAGATTGTTGTTTGCTGTTTGTGAGCATGTCCCCCTCTTTGTTTGTCTTGAGGAACCTCATAAATAAAAAATACGCGTTTGATTTCAAAGGGAATAAGGTCTCCTTGAATGACTGCCAGATTACCTCTCTCATCACGTATTGCTGGAACTACAATCTCATTACAATCAAAAATGCTATATTTCTTCATTTATTCTTAGGTATGTTTAGACTCCGAACGGCTAAAATACCAAGAAAAATAGACAACTAAAACACAACTGTAAAGAATATAGGCTAAAGTATAACCTAAAGTAGCTGCTTCAACCCCAAAATGCTTCATTAATACAAAAGTAAAACCGTAATAACAACTAAAAAACAGCGTTTCACAGAGAAGATAAGGCCACAACAAGCGTTCCGTATAAAACAGCAATCCGCAAATTAAAGCGGCTCCTTTCATAAAGTCGCCCACTAATTGCCAGTGTATGACGTCAATCATTGGGAGAAAGGTATCATCAAAGACAAGCGGAATTATCCAACTTCGCGTAAAGAACACCAACAGCAATCCCAAAGCAAATAAGGGCAAGACCCAAAAAACATACAATCGGATTACCTTCATTTTCTCTTGATACAGTTGTGTTTGTGCCAGTTTAGGTAAAAAATACGTAAAGGCCAAGGTAGTAATAAACAACATATAGATTCCCGAAATGCGTTGAATACCCTCCCAAATACCCGCGAGTTCTACTCCTGTTTCATGCATTAATAGTTTTCGGATCCACAACATGCACAGCGGACTTACAACGGCAGAAAACAGTGCCATAACCGCATAAGAGAACAACGGTTTTATCAGATAAAAATCAAAGGGTTGCCACTTTAACTGTAGCATTTGCTTCACCCAAAAAAGGGAAATAAAAAACAGGAGAACAGGGCTCAAAATCATAGCATACAATGCGCCACTTAGTCCTTGGGTATACACCAAGTAAAAAGTCAAACCCAATCCTGATATATTGCCAATCATATTGAGGTAAATCACTTTTTTAAACTGGGCCAATCCCGTTAAAAAAGCAATCCAAATTCCGTTTAGTACTTGCAGTGGAAAAGCAAATGCCAAGCAAATAAACAATTGAGGCATCGAAAAACCACCTTGAAATAAATAGTAGTCGAGTTGTGTACGTCCGAAAAACAAGCACAAGGAAATTACAAGTAAAATCCCTAGCATAAAACGCAATAATGTGGTAACAAATTGTTCTATTTTCTCTTTATCTTTTCGATGAGAAGCGACATATTGCACAATTCCATTGGTCAGTCCAAAAGAACTAAAGGCCTCTAAAGAAGCGAGTGTATTGCGAAGATTTCCCATATAAGCCATTCCTGAGGCTCCAACAAATAAGGCTACTATTTTCGCAGAAAATAAGGCAGTAACTAAGCGCACCACAATCCCTATTGTATTCAATAAGGTTACCGTGGTTAATTCACTTTCTTTTATTTTTTGCCACCATGCTCTCACTATCAATATTCGTTTATGGCTTCAATAATGTGCGTTACTTCCGCTTCTGTCAATACGGGCGACATCGGGATACTCACTACTTCTTGATGAATTAATTCCGTTACAGGCAATTGCAAATAGCGAAACTCTGCCAAAGCAGGTTGATGATGAGGCGGAATGGGATAATGAATCAATGTTTGTATCCCTTTTGTCAATAAATAGCGTTGAAAATGTGCGCGATCACCTACACGCACCACAAAAAGGTGGAAATTATGTCCTGCATCAGAAGAAAGATGAGGCAAGATAATCTTGACATTTTTAATTTCACGCAGGTAGCGATAAGCTACAATCAAGCGTTTTTGGTTATCCGTATCTAGATGGGGCAATTTTAAATTCAGAATCGCTGCTTGTACTTCATCCAGGCGCGAGTTATATCCTTTGTATTTATTTTGATACTTGATGTGTGAACCATAGTTACGCGTGGCTCGAATCACTTCAACCAAGTCCAAATGATTGGTCGTAATAGCTCCTCCATCACCTAAACAGCCCAAATTCTTGCTGGGATAGAAACTAAACGCTGCCGCGTCCCCAAAGGCTCCTGCTTTGCAACCTTTTAATTCTGTTCCATGCGCTTGAGCAGCATCTTCAATCAGCAATAGTCCACGATCCTGGCAATAGTGTTTAATCTGATCCATCTCATATACTTGACCATACAGATGAACCACCAGTACCGCTTTGGTAGAAGAGGTCATCGAATAACTAATTCCACTTACATCCAGGGTATAGCTATCTAAGTTTGGTTCTACCAATACAGGATTCAATCCACAATCTAATAAAGCTAAAATTGTTGCGATATAGGTATTTGCTGGTACTAAGACATCATCCCCCACATTTAACTTTCCCAGTTTGATATAGGCATCAAAAATGAGTTTTAACGCATCTAATCCATTGCCAACCCCTACGCAGAAGGAGGTACCACAATAGGCTGCGAAATCCTCCTCAAACGTTACGACCTCTTGCCCAAGCATATATCGCCCATCATGAAAAATTTGCTTTATCTTTTGCAAATAGGCTTCTTCATAGCGCTGGTTAATCTGTTGTAAATCTAAAAATGATATCATGGTTGGGTGTTGCATTTGAAACGTAAATATAGTTTATTTTCGTGAATCGTAATGCGTGATGCGTTAACTATAAACCTTTAACTATAAACCTTTAACTATAAACCTTTAACTATAAACCGTTAACTATAAACCGTTAACTATAAACCATTAACTGTAAACCATTAAACTGTAAACTAAACTAATCATGTTTTACTGGAGAATTAGAAACTAGTATTGATGCATCAAAATACTCTTTTGAAATGTCTATTCCGATAAATTGTGTAAATTTGCTCATATGATAATTATATAAGGCAACCTATTTACTAAAGTATTATCTAAACCTTAATACTAGACCCTCACGTCTTAATTACTAGTCTGATACTTTTTAGTAAAATCAACAAAGTCCTACTCAGTTGTTAAGTCTTGCACTTTGTAAACCGTCTGGTTCACTTTGTTGAATAGGTTGTTTTATGATTACTATTCTTTTCTATAAAATTATCAATTTTATATTTAGCAAATCTAAAGGTAAACCGTAAACAAAAAAGCCCTACTCGTGAGTAGGGCTTTTACTATATTAAGTAAGACTAATCTGATTTGACAAACGTTTCTTATTTTACTTTATTAACGATAGCTGCAAAAGCTTCAGGGTGATTTGTAGCTAAATCTGCAAGAACTTTACGGTTCAATTCGATGTTATTAGCTTTCAATTTACCGATGAATACAGAATAGCTTAATCCGTGTAATCTTGCACCAGCGTTGATACGCATAATCCAAAGTGAACGGAAGTTTCTTTTCTTTTGTTTTCTATCACGGTAAGCATAAAGCATTGCTTTTTCTACCGCGTTTTTAGCTACTGTCCAAACGTTTTTACGTCTTCCAAAGTAACCTTTGGCTTGCTTCAAAATTCTTTTTCTTCTTGCTCTTGAAGCTACTGAGTTTACTGATCTTGCCATTTCTTTACAAGTGTTTTTTGTAGTGGGCGACTTTTACAAGTTCTTCTAAATTACTAAGCGCCACTCCAGGGTTATTAAATAAATTTAACCGAATCTAGTTCTAGTTTCCTAGAATTAGATTAATCTTAATTGATCTTTGATGCTGTGCTCATCTGCTTTAGATACTAAAGTAGAGTGAGTTAACGCTAATTTACGCTTTTTAGATTTTTTAGTCAAAATGTGACTTTTGAAAGCGTGTTTTCTTTTGATTCTTCCAGTACCTGTTAGCTTGAAACGCTTTTTAGCACTAGATTTAGTTTTCATTTTAGGCATTTTGTTCCTAGGTATTATGATTATCTTACTTAATTCTATTTTTATTCTTTTCGAGTGAAAGAATTATTTTGTCTTCTTTTTAGGAGCGATGAACATCGTCATACGTTTTCCTTCCAATACAGGCATAGACTCTACCTTTCCGTATTCTTCTAAATCCTGCGCTAATCTTAGTAACAAAATTTGTCCTTGATCTTTATAGATGATAGAACGACCTTTAAAGAATACAAATGCTTTTAATTTAGCTCCTTCTTTTAAGAACTTTTCGGCATTCTTTTTCTTAAACTCATAGTCATGCTCATCAGTTTGAGGACCAAAACGAATTTCCTTTACGGTAATTTGCGTTGATTTAGCTTTCAACATTTTCTCGCGCTTCTTTTGCTCGTAAAGGAATTTTTTATAGTCAATTACTTTACAAACGGGCGGTTCTGCATTGGGAGAAATCTCCACTAAATCTAATTCTTGCTCTTCAGCTAAACGCAAAGCGTCTGCTAGTTTATATACACCCGTTTCGACATTGTCTCCAACAAGTCGAACTTCAGGAACACGGATTGCGTTGTTTACTCGATGCAAATCCTTCTTCTCTTCGCGAGGTCTAAATCCTCCTCTTTGTCTTACTGCTATGGCTTTAAAAATTTTAATGCTTGGTTCTACAAGCGTTATACATCCTTTGTTATTCTATTATTCTCCGAACTGTTTCATTGACGAATTCACCTCTTCTTTTACTAAAGCTACAAATTCTTCAATTTTCATCGTCTGATTTGATTTTCCAGCATCTCCGTGTTTACGCACAGAAATCGTACCGTTTTTCTCTTCTTCTTCACCTACAATCAACATATAAGGGAATTTTTGTACTTCTGCTTCACGGATTTTCTTTCCGATCGTTTCATTTCTATTATCAACGACCGCGCGAATTTCGTCATTTTCTAGCAAATCTAAAACTTTTTTCGCATATTTTTCATACTTCTCACTCAAAGACAGTATAATAGCTTGTTCTGGCATCAACCAAAGCGGGAAATTTCCACCCGTATGCTCCAACAAGATGGCGATAAAACGCTCCATCGATCCGAAAGGTGCACGGTGAATCATCACCGGACGATGCAATTCGTTGTCTGATCCTTTGTATGTCAATTCAAAACGCTCCGGTAAATTGTAGTCCACCTGGATGGTTCCCAACTGCCAGCTTCTACCTAAGGCATCTTTCACCATAAAGTCTAATTTCGGACCGTAGAAAGCAGCTTCTCCGCTTTCGATCACATAATTTAACCCTTTATCTTTGGCTGCATTGATAATCGCTTGTTCTGCTTTTTCCCAGTTCTCTACTGATCCGATATATTTATCTGGATTGCTTAAATCGCGAACCGATACTTGAGCGGTAAAGTTTTCAAACCCTAAAGATCCAAAAACATACAACACTAAATCAATTACTTTTTTGAATTCTTCATCCAATTGATCAGGTGTACAGAAAATATGTGCGTCATCTTGTGTAAACCCGCGTACACGTGTTAATCCGTGTAATTCTCCTGATTGTTCGTAACGGTAAACCGTTCCAAATTCAGCAAAACGCTTCGGTAAATCTTTGTATGACCAAGGTCTTGCGTTATAAATTTCACAGTGATGTGGACAGTTCATTGGTTTTAACAAGAACTCTTCCCCTTCTACTGGTGTGTGAATCGGTTGAAAGCTATCTGCTCCGTATTTTGCATAGTGACCCGAAGTAACATACAGTTCTTTTTGTCCAATATGCGGGGTAACTACTTGTTCGTATCCTGCTTTTTTCTGCGCTTTACGCAAGAAATATTCCAAGCGATCTCTCAAAGCAGCCCCTTTTGGCAACCATAATGGCAACCCTTGTCCTACTTTTTGAGAGAACGTAAACAATTCTAGTTCTTTTCCTAATTTACGGTGATCGCGTTTTTTGGCTTCTTCTAATAAAGCTAAATAATCCGTTAAGTCTTTTTGTTTCGGGAAAGAAATACCATAAACACGAGTTAATTGTTTATTCTTTTCATCCCCTCTCCAGTAAGCCCCTGCAATCGATAAAATTTTGAACGCTTTGATAATTCCTGTATTGGGGATATGTCCTCCACGACATAAATCCGTAAAGGTATCGTGATCACAAAACGTAATTGTACCATCGGCTAAGTTCTCAATTAGCTCAACTTTATATGGGTTTTCTTCTTTTTTATACATCGCTAAGGCTTCTGCTTTCGATGCTGAACGCATACTAAATTCGTGTTTTCCTCTGGCGATTTCTAAAAATTTATCTTCAATTCTCTTAAAATCAGCATCTGTCACTTTGTGTTCCATGAAATCTACGTCATAGTAGAATCCGTTTTCAATCGCAGGACCAATCGTTAACTTAATGCCGGGAAATAACTCCAATAGCGCTTGCGCCATGACGTGAGAAGAGGAATGCCAAAATGCTTTTTTCCCTTCTGCATCATTCCATGAATATAAAACTAGACTACCGTCCGTGGTCAAAGCAGTGGTGGTTTCGATGGTGGTACCATTGAAGTTGGCAGAAATAATATTTCTAGCTAAACCTTCACTTATACTTTTAGCAACATCGAAAGGAGTTACCCCTGAGGCAAACTCTTTCACTGATCCGTCTGGTAATGTAATTTTTATCATGATTATTTTTAAAAAATGAGTGGCAAAGATACGGTTTTTACCAAACAATAACAATAGATTTTATTCGGTTTCCCACCTTTTCTGTTGAAATTAAATCCTTGCTGCTTCCTCGGTTTTCAATCCCTTGTTTTTTTCCATCTGCTTGATGATTTCTTGGCGGTAGGTATTCCCCCAATTCGCAAGGGCTTGAATTACGGGTGTAAGGGTAATTCCGAAGTCGGAAATAGCGTATTCAACTGCGACAATGGCGCCGTCAATTTCGGTTCGGTGAATCAATTGATTGAGTTCAAGATCGCGCAATTCCTTGCTGAGTACTTTGGCAGAGATATCCCCTAAAGCCCGTTGCAGTTCCATAAAACGCAACTTCTCGTGCATCATCAGGGTTCCTAAAATATGCAACTTCCACTTTCCACTTAAAATAGACATGCTGTCTTTAATCCCCAGGATTTGGGTTTTACATTGTGCGCGTTGTTCTTCCATGCTTTTTCGTATCGTTACGCCTAAACGTAAAGATACGAAAAAGCCCCTCAACAACCAAAAGCTCCTCCCCCGTTTCCCTTAGCCTTAGTAGTTACCAACACGTAAGTAGTTTCCATTAGGTAAGAAGGCCTCTTTTTTGCTGCTAAAGGAGATACCTTTGTCCAACAAACAAAAAACAAAACACAATGAAGAAAAAAGTGACCTATTGGATTAGCACGAGTTTATTTAGTTTTTTTATGGTTTTTAGCGCCTATGGCTATTTTACAGACCCCACGTTTAAAGAGGCTTTTGCTTATTTAGGCTATCCTGATTACTTCCGCATTGAATTAGGAGTAGCGAAATTATTAGGCGTATTAGCCTTGCTCTTGCCTTTTTTACCTAAAGTATGCAAAGGATTTGCCTATGCTGGATTTACCATCAACCTCATCGGAGCAGCTATTGCGCATCTAGCGATGGGTGAAGGGATTAGTTCCCTTAGTCTTATTTTGATCGCTGCGGTTCTTTTAGGTGTTTCCTCCTTTACGCAATCCACGCGTTTAGCCTAACCCTCACTCCTTCCATAGAAATGGTTGTTCGTTAAAAAAACAAAGAAAGACAACGGTGGATTCTTTTGCAGAAGATTTCAAAAATTAGCACAAAAAGCGTACTTTCGCCCTGTATTTTACAACACAACAACACCCATTTTATGTACAAAAGCCTATTTAAACCGTTTGCCTTTTCTATGGATCCTGAGAAGGCGCATCATTTCACCTTTAACTCGTTGAAATTCATCAACAAAATTCCAGGCGTATCTGCGATTATTCGCTCTACCTTTCAAGTGAACGATAAGCGATTGGAGCGCGAGGTCTTTGGATTAACATTCAAAAACCCCGTTGGCTTAGCAGCTGGTTTAGATAAAGATGCCAAATTGTACAGGGAATTAGAAAACTTCGGTTTTGGTTTTATTGAAATAGGTACCATTACGCCCAAACCCCAAGACGGAAACCCGAAAAAGCGCATGTTTCGCTTAGTGGAAGACAACGCGTTGATCAACCGTATGGGATTCAACAACGGGGGAATCGAACAAGCGATTGAGCGTTTAAAGAAAAACAAAGGAACGCTGATTGGTGGGAACATTGGAAAGAACAAAGTAACGCCCAATGAACAAGCGATTGACGATTATGAAATCTGCTTTGAGGCACTTTTTCCCTATGTCGATTATTTCGTAGTGAATGTAAGTTCGCCTAATACCCCCAATTTACGTGCCTTACAAGACAAAGAACCCTTAACTGCTTTGTTGCTTGCGCTGCAAACGAAGAACAACGCTAAGCCGAAAAGCAAACCAATTCTCTTGAAAATCGCACCCGATTTGACCGATAGCCAATTGCTCGATATTATTGATATTGTTGCGGAAACGAAAATTGCAGGTGTTATTGCAACCAATACAACGATTAGTCGCGAAGGGTTAAAATCAGATAAAAAAGTAGAAACGGGTGGTTTAAGTGGAAAGCCGTTAACGAAACGCAGTACAGAAGTCATTCGCTTCTTAGCTGATAAGAGCAACCGCGCCTTCCCTATCATTGGTGTTGGCGGTATTCACTCTCCAGAAGATGCTATTGAAAAATTAGAAGCCGGTGCTTCGTTAATTCAGTTGTACACGGGGTTCATTTATGAAGGTCCAGCTTTGATTAAAGCCATTAACAAGAAAATACTAGAACAGTATACGTAATAAAAAAAAACCGCTACTCAGCGGTTTTTTTTTGTATTTATAGCTATACTTCTTCAAGGACGGATGTTCCTATAGATCGATCGTCAGAAGTCCACTCCCACACTTCGTGTAAGCGAATTTGGTGAGGTTAGAAGCTTACACAGTTTTTACTACAGTGTCAAAAAAGCAACCAAAAAGCAATGAGCAAAAAAAAACTATATCCTATTCTTCTATTTAAGGGAGTAAATACTGCTAAATACAGATATTATTATTCCTTCTATCATAAAACAATACCTTATCAATTAGTTACCTATGTTTGGTTTTAGCTTTGTTTGGTTTTAGCTTTGTTTGGTAATTGTTCGGTAATTGTTTGACAAAACTTCGGTTTTACTAGGTTTAAAGCTACTATTACCGAACAAAACTAAAAGAAAACCCAAACAAAACCCCCAGCAACTCATTGCCTATCTCACCTAACTTATATTGATTTTAGTGTTCGATGAATATATCTCACCTAGTTAATATTGGTTTTGGTGTTCGATGAATCTATCTCACCTAGTTTATATTGGTTTTGGTGTTCGATGAATCTTCACTGCGTTACGATTTTCACTGCGTTACGATTTTCACTGCGTTACGATTTTCACTGCGTTACGATTTTCACTGCGTTACGACTTCAACGAACAAAGAGCAAAGAGCAACCAACAAAGAGCAACCAACAAAGAGCAACCAACAAAGAGCAACCAACAAAGAGCAAACCATCAACCACTCACCATCAGCCACTTACATTTTTATCACAAAAAAAGTAGCAAATATCCCTAGCAAAGCCTTGTGTTGAACACAAATTATTCTATATTTGCACTCGCAATACAGAAGTAAAGCAGACTACTGGAGAAATGGCAGAGTGGTCGATTGCGGCAGTCTTGAAAACTGTTGACTGTAACAGGTCCGGGGGTTCGAATCCCTCTTTCTCCGCAGTTTACCTTGATTATCAGGTAATTACAAGAACAATACCCAATTTTACACCCAAAAATGTAAGGTTGGGTATTTTTATAAAAGTCAATACTGATATTTTTATTCAAAATATTGGATCACAGTCAAAAGTTGTGGGATAAGTAAAAAAATTGAGGCTTAAACTACCAAGAGATTTTCTAATTGGGTAGTTTTTTATTATAAGCCATTAGGAAAAGTCTATTCTATATATTTATTTTCTAATATTCTTTTTATAACATCCTTTAGACTGGAATCAGAATTATCAAAATCAAGTCCTAAACTTCCTATAAATGGATAAACTGTCTTATTTCCAATAATAGAGTATTCCTCTTTAGAGTGGTAACTTTGGTGAGTTTCATTTTTAGGAAAAGAATTAACAAAGCGATTGCTTTCAGATATCCTCCTTCTTTAGGCCCAATTCCATGTAAATATTTTAAAGCTAAATTTTCATAATCATACTTTTCTATATTATTTAGTTTTTTATATTTTGCGTCTAATATAACATAAGATAAATCATCAAACTCAATAATAAAATCAGGTCTTAAATTATTTGTATGCTTTTTAATTGTTGTTAAATTTATAGGTAAGCTCTGATAATATAAAGTAATTTTAAAGGTATTTTTTTCAAACACTACTTTTTCATAAATGTTAGCTTCATTCAGAAAATTTATATTATCATCAATGATAGGAGTAAAACCTAGTTCAACAAATGTATCAAATAATTGATAGTAACATGCACGTTCAAACAGTTCATCTAATCGACTAATTCCTTTAAAATATTTATTGTCAGTAGAGTAATTAGCACCTTTGTATAACAACCACATTAGTAATTGATTATAAACGTAAAAATAATGTTCTTTCGATTCAAATTTATTTGTATAAAAAAAATCCAAATCGATATTAGTAACATATCTAAACTAACTATTGCTAAGTACATGAAAGAGTTAGGATTACGTAGTAAATTAGCTCGTCGATATAGAATAACCACAGACTCTGAACACAATTATTTAGTGGTTGATAATATTTTAGATAGACAATTTACACAAACTGAACCAGGGAAAGCCTGGGTGTCTGACATTACTTATATCGCTGTTAAAGAAGGGGTTATTTATCTAACTACATACAGTAATAGATTTATATGATAGAAAGGTTATTGGATGGAGTTTGAGTAAAGATATGTCAACAGAAAACACCACTTTAGCAGCCTTTAAAATGGCTAAAAGAATCTTAACATTATTCTGAATGACTGGACGAGCAAATATACAGAGAATACCTTGCTGACGGCAGCTGCGTTATACATGAACTTGGAGGAATATAATGAAGCGATTGTGCACCTCTAAAAACTGGAGATTACATCAGAACTTGAAGATGAAATATTACCTACATATAGGAGACTTGGATCAAGTGGAGAAGTATGTGTATTTGATAGAGAATTTTGATCGACTATCTGAGGAAGACATAGCTAGGGCACATTTGTACAGTGCACAGGCATTGCTAAAGAAAGGAGATAAAGCGTTTGTTATGAAGTAAAACAGAATTGGCGACAATGATAAGCAAGACAGTTATTGATGCAGAGGCACGTTATCGTATAGGACGACTACAGTATAAAAACAAACAGTAGGACAAAGCTCAGGAAATGGTCTTTGATCTGGTCAATAATATGGAGGAGCATGATTACTGGGTGTGGCCAAGAGTTTCATCTTGATTGCGGACACGTATCCTACCAAAGGCAATAAACTGCTGGCAAAGAATATGTTGGAAAGTGTGATTGAAAATTATGAAGAATATGATGATATTATTCCTTCAACAAAAGAGCGCTTAAAGAAATTGAAATTAAGGAAGTTAATTGATGAATTACGACAAACCCTGAAGAAAAGCATCGAAATCATCTTCCTTATCCAATTCAAATTTTTGTTTCAAACGATATTTTGCCATGCGGACACTTTTGGGTGCAACATTTAAGAGTTCGGCTATTTGCTTGGTGGAAAATTGGAGGGAAAAATAAGCACAATAGCGCAGATCGGTTTGGGTTAGTTTTTCAGAGGCTTTATCCTGTAATTGCTTGAAAAAATCTGGGTGAATATCTTGTATTTCTGAGCGGATCAGGTCAAAATCATTGTTGATTCTCAGTTCTTCTTTGATAAATTGATTGAGCTGGGGATGTTGGCTTTTGGCAGTTTCTATTTTTTCTTTTAATTCCTTGAGCGATTCGGCACCACGTTCTATTTGCAGCATCCCGACCATCAATTCCTTTTGCAATTGTTCTTTCTCCTGTGCGATTAAAGTTTGTTCAGCTTTTAATCTTGCCGCTTCCTCAATTTGAAGCTTTTCCCGTTCCAAAGCATATTTTAGTTTAAACCTATACGCTACAAACAAAAACAATAACCCTGTTATAGTAATAAGTGCTATGGCACTATACAGCCAAGTCTGTCTTTTTTGAAAAGCATTTTTTTGGTGTAGCAATTCCAATTCTTTACTCTTTTTGTCATTCTCATATTGAGCTTCCAGCTGTTGAATAATTTCGGTCTGTTTCGAGTCGAATACTTTTTTATAAGTCGTTATATATTTTTGATAATAGTCTAAAGCTTTTTGCGTATTTCCCTTTTTTTCATACAGGTTAGCCAGCAATTCCAAGTTATTCAACTCTAAATAATAATTAGACGAAGGCAGTGAGTTAGCTAAGGCCTTTTGTGTTAGTAGTGCTTTTTCGGCTTTAGACCAATCTGCAGCCTGCATATGGATTTTGCCGAGTATTGCATATCCGTTAGCCTGCATCTCAATATTGTTGACTTCTTTCGAAGTTCGTAAAGCAAGATTCACGTATTCTATTATCTCTTTTTTCTTTAAAGAAGAATCATATTCCAGGTACAAGTTCGCCAGATACAGTGCAGAAAGAGCCACAACACTTGGATTCTTAATAGAAGTCTCATGTTGCTTGTATAGTGAAATGGATTGTTCAAAAGCATTTTCTGCAGTCTGAAGACGAGAAGTGTCCCTTTTTCGTTCAAATAAATCTACTTCATGGGTACCGTTAATCTGCCAAGCTTTGATCTGCGCATCTATATCTTTGCTTTTTTGTGCAGTTTCCAGTGCTAAACAGACATATCTTGCTGCGTCGTTTTGATTTTCACGCTCCGAATATATTCCGAACTTTAGGTAATAAATATTTGACAAGTACTTTTGTCCTTTATTCTCTTCCAGTAGGGGAATAGCTTTTTCCCAACTCTCAAATGCATCTTCAGGTTTGTTTTGTAAATTTTGCAAATAGCCCATTCTGAAATAGGCAATTCCTTTATAAAGTTTAGATGCATTTTGTGCATAGTAGAACATACTGTCAGCAGCTTTCTGAGCAGCTATGCCATCCCTTTGGATCATTTCAAACTGCACTTGCTGTGACCATGCGAGGCAGAGACCGTCTGTATATTGGTGTTTTTGGCCTAGTACAATGGCTTTTTTATTAGTTTGAATAGCCTTATCAAGGTGGGCTAATGAAATGCTATTTGCCAATTGACACAACCTTAAAATTCGAGTTTGGGTGTCTAACTGAGAATTGGACAGCAATACCTCCAGCGAATCACTTATTGCTTTTTGAGCAAACGTAGGCGTCCATACAACGTATAGGAACTGTATTAAACATATATAAAAAAAACAAGTTCTTCTCATTCTATTTCTGATTGTTGTCAAATATAGAACAAAAAATAGACCTTCGATTTAACACTTGTAAAAGACTAACAATCAATAATTAAACTTATATGTAGATACTTTGTAGACGCTTCATATGATAATAATATCTATTTATTAACATATTTTTGCTCATATTAATTAGTTAATACCACATCATCACAATGGTAGTTGAGGTATGAACAAACGACTAAGTCAAGGGATGCAAAACTTAAAAACATATCGCTTCTATATCACACAACTTCAACCAACCTACTTTTTTTTGCTGAGTCTGTTTGGAGGTTTGTTACTGATGATTGTTGTCCCTGTCATCTTTTTACTGAAGTATCAAGGTCAATCTATTTACATCTTATACTTAATAGGCTTTGTACTAATGTCAATGACAGGCAATATAATTTACAGTGTTTGGAAATGGCGGAAAGTTCGTGCAAAATATGCAGAACCTGAAAAGATAATTCTAAGAACAAATCGTTTCAATTCCCAATACTTCGGTATTATCCGATTTGAGGACATCAATAGCTACAGCATAAGGCAAAGCTTACCATGGATAAATTGGAATATGGCTTCTCCAACTCTAAAAATAAAATTACAGAACGAAAAAGTCATTCGGTTTCACCCCAAGCCTGACCAAAACAACACAGAACTGGAAGAGTACTTAATATTCTTATCTGATTTCACTAGGTATTGGGAGGTTTATAAACAGAATTTGAATAAAGAAACTAGTTTTTCTTCAAAAAAGACAATCTCCTCTCCTTCTCTTTCACCGCAGGAAAACGAATATGAGACAGCGATTCAGGCAATTGCTAAAGCTCGGAAGAAAAAACTACGAAAGAATATTGTGATCCCTTTCAGCTTTATTATTGGTTTTGTCTTGTTTGCTCGATTTTTTGGCGGTAAAATAATCGAATATTACAAGACAAAACCTATGAGAGATATGATGACATATTCTCAGCAACGTATAGACCAGTATCCCGTATTGTTAAGAAATGCAATTGCGGAGGAGGGCGCAATATATATGTACACCAACGATAGCTTAGCCAAGCTTCACTTAGTTCCCTATATCAAGAGTACAAAAATTGAGGAGCTAGATCAGTTGAACGCACTGAATACAGATACGCAGATCCTGAACTTTTTGACTCATCCGAAAGAGAGAAACTTCTATCTGTCTCTAGAAAATGAAAATGGAGTTTGGAAACAACTTAAAAGCTCTGGAATAGGAAAGCCAAAAGAACCTAAATCTATCAAGTTTCTATTGGACAATAGCGAGGAAAAAGAGACTGCCTCAAACTTAGGTTTACAATTTGTTGGACATTTTATTTTCGAATCCGAAGCAGAACTTAAAAAGCAGCTGTATCGACATGCACCCATGTTTAACAATCGCAGCCATTCTAAACAGCTACAAGCTTCTCAACCGAAATGGTATCTTATAGCTATGGAAAGTGAAGGAATGGATCTAGAAAGTTTTCAAATAGCCTCAAAAACTATTGTCGAATTTTTAAATAATGATCAAGATATTACTTTTTCATTTCATCTGTATAAGCATAACGGAAATGGGGATCCAGTTGAAACTCCCCCAGAGGAAATCACAGATTCTTCAATAAAAGAATTGCAAGAGACAATAGAAATAAGAAAGCGTATTAAAGGGACATCACATAAAAATCAATAAGTATTCGAATGAGAAAACAAACACTATATATAGGTTCCCATTGGTTAACTACTTTAATTATCGTATTAGGTATGCTTAAGTTGGCAAAAGTGCAAACTAGCTTTATATTAGATGATTTTTTGGAAGAATATTATATCAAGTTGACTGTAGAGCCTGAAACAGATGACTCCGAAATACAAACCGTAAGATTCCATGTGTTTGACAAACAGAGTGACAAAAAACTTACAACCTCTTCTGCAGATTGGAGCAGTCGATACTTCACACAAAACTTCCCACAAGCAGAAGGCATATCTGTACCCTATCAAGAGCAGTCTTGGTTTTTGTATGAAGATATTAAATTTGATAGAATTAAAGACGTTGTGCTTCCTCAAACTTATATCGTGCTTTTTGAGAGCATCCCCTCACAGGGATTTGTAATATTTAAAAAAATTGAATAAGCTGAATTAAGAAAACTATGGTAGGAATATTATACTTGATCTATTACTTTGCCATTACGCTCTGGTATGTTTACCTCTTAATAGGAGGGCTGTTACTATTCTTAGCTAAAAGGTGGTTTATAGTTACTACTTCTTTAGGCGGTAAGATAGGAAGTGGCTTCCTGATCTTTATAGGTGGATTAATCCTGATACTAGGAATATATGGTGCTTACGTTTATTTAGACAATCAGGTGTTTTATAAATGGCGGGCGGAACTCAATGATCGTAAGCTAGAGCGTACACAAAACACGGTGTTGGATACAGATTTAGACTTTCCTAGGCTTTCTTTACCCAAAGGGACACGCATAAGATGGCGCAATAGATTTGATGTTAAGAAAAAAGAACACGCTACTTTAGACGATATTTGGTGGGTAACACTTTCAGAATCTACAGATTTTTTTGGGTTTGTTTTTGATAAAGATTGGAGTGTGTATCTAAGGGAAGAAACTATAAGAGGTCATCTGCTGGATGTCCAATATATAGCAGAGTTGCCCGTGTGTGGAGAAATTGTTCTCAGCAAAGAGGGAAAGCCAATTCAGGCACATATTGCCGAGAACACAAAACTTAATGGACAATCTATAGCTAAAAACAGTATAGTTTATTTTGAGGTGGATGAAGAATCTCAAAAGAAATACATTCGGATAGTTCATCCTGAAGGTAGAGACTGTGAGTTTACATTTGAGTTGAAAATAGATAAAAAATGATTAGAAACAAACAAACACTTAGCAAAAAAGAAAGAAAAGACTTAATCATGCGTTATCGTTCTGCGCAAGCAAATAAGTGGGTAGGTCTGATACTTACTGGTTGTTTAACTTACTTAAGCTACCTCCTTATTCGTTTGGTTTATGATGAAATACGGTCAAATCGTTACAGCATAAAAGATGCGGAGATCATTGATTTAGGATTAGTAGTATTAATTTTTGGCACGCTTGCTATCTTCACGGTATGGATTACGATATTTGCTTTTCGATGGATGTTCTTGGCATATCGCAAGAAAGCAATATTGTTTGAAAAAGATAAAATACACTCTAAAAAAGAAGTGATCCGAGGGCAGCTGGTCGGAGTAGGTGGACGCAGGCAAGGATTCAGTTTCAAGTTTGATAATGGTGAGGAAGTTTCCGTTGATTTTAGTTATCTCATTTCTGGAGGATATAGGATAATCAATTCAGCTATATTGACAAATGCTGAAGTAGAAATCACTAGACTCCCTCACTCTCTGCTGTGTTATGGAGTGCGTTATATCCAGCTCTCGGAACAAAAGCAGGAATTAATGCAGGGAACACAAAAACAGGTAACAGTATCCGGAACAATTACTTTTGCCTTTGTTTTTGAGGTAGGATTGAAAGTTAAATACAAAGGAATCATCAAATTAGATAGACCACAAATGATAATACAGATTGGAAACTATCCAATAAAATTGGCTGTAACAGAACTTCCGATTCCTGGATCCTATACGAAGCAAATAGTACAGAAATACATGGAAATAGAACTATGAAAAATTAAAAACAGATGGAAAAAGCAAGTTTTAAATTTAGATTGATCAAAGTCAAATACATTTACAGACTACTTGGTACTATTATAGGTGGATTTGCACTGCTTATATCCCTACTCCTTATTGAAAGTTTTTTCTTGATTAAAAACTCTAATTATATTGAGTTAGCTACTTTTTTTATTATCCTTTTGATAGTAATGATTTGTGGGTATTGTGTTTTTAAGATTATTCAATCTACACGCCAAGGACGCGAAACCGTAAACCTTACTCCATCAGGAATACAATCCAAAGTATTTGGAGATATTCCCTATGCAAAAATTCACTCCTATTGGATAGACTTGAAGTTCACTTGGTTGAATTGGGATAATCCTGCTCCGGGACTAAGGATTCGTTTGAAAAATAATATTTTAATAACTTATGATCTACTATCCAAAAACAATGAAGAAGGAAAACAAGAAGCAGAGGTGTATTTTAGTTTCGTACTACACTTTATGGATCAGATGAAGGCTTTAGATACGCAAGGCGAATTGTCTGAATCCTATTTTAAAGCCTTAGCTAAAATGGAAAAAGCAAGAAAACGAAAAAACAATCCACCCGTTTATCTCTATGCTATACTCCTGCTAATTTTTGGTTCAATCTTACTCTTAACCACATTAATAAAATAGGTTATAGAATGAATAAAAAAGGACTTACTGTTTCGGAAGTATCTGAGAAAGAATTAAGAAAATCGAAGTATCTTAATAATGATGAATATAAGAATCTCTACATAGTATTTGTGAATGTCTTTAATCGATTTACCATTGAACAAATAAGTAAATCATTCTTTTGACTTAATTTTAGCTACAATGGCTAATAGTTTATATCATAAAGACTATTGTTGTAATGTTTTAATGCTGAACTTTCATAAAATATTGGATGCTTGTAAACTCATTCAGCAAAGAGATAAAACCACTTATCTATAAATAAATAGTCAGCCCTTAAAAACAACCCATCTTATTGTTAATCATTGTAATATGATTGTTTTTTAATAAAAAACATTGCAAGACCTAGTATCTTTCGAGTCTAAACCTTGCAAATTATTTACAATGTTAGCACACAATAAAATCCCAAATCAAGTGAGTTTTTTATCAACTTTTGAAGAGATCTTAGATCGAAAACACGGCTTATATAAGTTGGCTAATAAAATAGATTGGAACGTTTTTGAACAAGCTTTTTCGCCGTTATATATTAGTGGAAAAGGTCGTCCAGCAAAACCAATTAGATTAATGGTTGGACTTTTAATTTTAAAACATCTTCGCAATGTATCAGATGAAGTTGTAGTGGCTCAATGGAGTGAAAACAACTATTACCAATATTTTTGTGGTGAAAAATCTTTCGCTACAGGAAAACCATGTGAAGCTTCGGAGTTAGTTCATTTTCGAAATAGAATAGGAGAATCTGGAGTGGAATTAATCTTAAAAGAAAGTATTCGTGTAAATGAAGAAGATAAAGATGATGACAATGTAAATATAGATACCACCGTTCAAGAAAAAAACATCACCTACCCCACAGATGCTAAGCTTCATAGAAAAAATATAAAAAAATGTAAGTCAATAACAGAACGAGAAAAAATAGAAGTCAGACAGACTTATACCCGAAATTCAAAGAAGTTATCCATATCTCAGCGTTTTAGAAATCACCCTAAAAATAGTGCAAAAGCAAGGAAAGCTGACAGGAAAGTAAAAACAATAGCAGGACGACTTGTAAGAGAACTTCAGAGAAAACTAGCGCCTGATTCAGTACATCATAAAGAATTAGAAATGTATCAACAAGTGCTGTCCTAAACTAGGAGTTCAAAGAACAAAATTTACTCCTTACATGAACAAGCAGTATGCTGTATCTGAAAAGGCAAAGAACATAAGAAGTATGAATTTGGCAATAAGGCCTCATTTGTCAAAACAGATTCAAGAGTAATAGTAGGAGCACTGGGATTCCGTAATGAATATGACGGTCACACCTTAGAAGCTGTATTAGAGCAGGTAAAAAAACTAACAGGTAAAGCTCCTAAAATCGCAAAAGTTGATCGTGATTATAAAGGTAAAAAACAGGTAGGAGAAACAGAAATTCTGATTCCATCAACACCTAAAAAATCAGATAGTTATTACAAACGTAAGAAATTGAGTAATGCTCACAAAAAAAGAGAAGCAATAGAACCTGTAATAGGTCACCTTAAAACAGATTATAGATTAAATCGTAACTTCTATAAAGGGATTGTAGGAGATAATATCAATATTATGTTAGCAGCAGCTGCATTTAATTTTAAAAGAGTGATTAACAAATGTAAATCATCTTTTTGGTTCTTTTTTTACAGAAGCTTTTCATACAATAACCTACTTACTATTTTGGAATAAAATGTTTAAAATGACTTTTTAAGGATGTTTTTATTAAAAATTGCACAAAGTTAGGCGTTAGTAAAAAAGAAATACGGAGATAAATAGTTGCTTAATCTCCATAAAATCACATATATTTAGAATATGAAAAAAGAGCAAAAACTAACAGATATTTCAACTTTAGGAACTCAATTATTTTGGGATACAGATATTAATAATCTTGATTATCAGAAAGCATATGTTCCCATTATAGCACGTGTAATTGAACGTGGAGATCAAAGTGAAATAGATGAAATAGTTCGACTGTATAGCAAAGAAATAGTGCTTTTTACAATATGTAAGGAGATTAAGTTCTTACCTAATTACGCTATTAAAAGAGCTATTAGATTTTTTCCAGAACTTAGAAAAGAAGATATACTTTGTTATCAAAATAGAAAAACTGAATCTTATCATTGGATATAAACAATAAAAAAAGGTAGAATTACTATAGATGGTATTCTACCTTTTTTATTTAATATAATCTTAAATAATTGTCTTACTAATTTTGCGACCTTCGGGAGAAAAACGATTAGTCTTTGATACTGAAAATTTTTCAATTTGTAAGGACAAAGACACATCTTGATGATTTAAACGTCATTTCGTTGTGGATAATAACTCCTTGTATGTCTTCAAGTCTAGCGGATTTAATATAGAAGATACACACTTACAAAAAATAGATAGGCTTGAAAAACTAGTCATGTTAGTGATGATTGCTTTTGTATGGTGCTATAAGATTGGAAACTATATTGACGCTATTAAACCTATCACAATCAAGAATCATGGTAATAGGATTATTAGTGTTTTTAAACTTGGACTTGACTATCTATCAAGATTATTGCTTTCTAAAAATGAACACAACCCTTTAAATATCAATTGCTTTAGGTTTTTGTCGTGTACTTAAGAAAAATTTACATCAAACGATGTATATAAAGGAATTGATGAAAAAGAAAAAAGAAATAACAAAATTCGAGTTTTAAATAATAGCTTTGGGCAAAAACAATATTATGAACAACAGACATTTCAATAATGAATCAAAAAACGATTATACAAATTTCCACAAGTTACAAGATCTTTTTTTTACAAAAGTTCCAAATAACATTAATGATACATTAAATATTTCGTATTTAGATTTCAAGGTAGGTTTAAAACCTAATTATCTTAAAATAAGCATTTACAAAATAGATTATACCTTAATAGTTTATTTTTCAAATAATTTAAATACCTATGCTTTTAAGGAGCAAATATGTTGGTCTTCTGACCATAATATCCCTTTCAACGAATACAATTATAATGTTAAAGAGCTAAATAGCTTTTTCTATAATCATATTAATTCTATACTTAATATTTTGAAAGAACATTATACAAATATAGAGTTGAAACACTTAAAGAGTTTTAAAGAGTTGTTAATTAAGAAACCTACTTTATCAAATAAAGTTAGAATAGTTAAAGTAAAAAAAATAACAGAAGAATCTAGTGATTGCACAGTAAATGTAGGTAGGGACAATAGTTTTTATTACTCACATAGAGTGAAATATAGTCTATCATATAATTTCAAAACAAATGAACATGATAACAAATTATTACATAACATTCAAAGCTTTCTTAAAACATTGTCTTCATTTAAAAGCGAAAGAGATAGACATTACTCAAATTGTACCAAAGATATGATTTGGGATAAAAAGCATGAAGAAATTGATTTTTATCTTTCAAAAATAACAACATCTTTATTCAATAACTTAAGTGACAATATTGATTTTATAATAAATAACACATTCTCTAAATTAGATAAAAAAACAATTGAAGAAAACAATATAAGTAATAATTCTAATGAACTAAAAAAAGAAATTGCAATACTTTCTTATATAGGTAATGATTATTTAAGAGGCCTGAATTATTTTGAATTCTATAATATTCTTATTAAGACTATCTTCTTTTTAGTGAATAATTTAACATTAACTAAAAGTAATTACTATTTATGGCAAGATGTTATTGCATTATGTAAAGATCATTACCAATTATCAAAATATAATCTAGAAGTTATACGACCTAAATTATTAAAAGATGTTACAAATATTAATCACTCTATTACATCTTTATACAAACTTTATATCACTAATAAAGATACTATAGAATATTTTTTAAATAATAATATAAAACACTATGACCAATTACAAGATATTATAAGTGATTATGTAATATCGAATTTAAATGATAATGATTTGTTTAATCCTAGTAATATAATTCAATTATTCAACAAAGAAGATAGAGTTATCTCATGAAGACAGCTCTATCTTCTTTAAAAAAGGACTTCCCATTTCATAACACAAAAACTATAAACAATATTAATAACCCTATGGGTATTACTGAACTCCATAGACTAAACTACTTGGGAATATTACACTAGCTGTGTCTATCCAAATTTTCTTCCCTTTGAGCTTCCCCCCCTTTTTCATACGTAGATAGAAACATCCTATACTTTATTGAAATATCTCCAAATCTTTAATAAAATATTTCGATATATCTTCTACATCGACTCCTAAACAGAACAAATAAAGTGTATAATTTAGTATATCGGTAAGTCTTTGATCATCTATATCTTTAGTTATTTACTTAGTTAAGTGTTTAATTACGTATTTAGCTATATACTTTTCTATGTAATACTTTACATATTCAGTTGAACAGCTATACTTGTACCTAGCATAATAGATACTTAAATAACTACTTTTAGCTCTAATTATATACTACTGTGTGTAATGACCTCATTACTTACTTCTTTAGATACATCAGTACAAAGCAACAGCCCATCTACCTATTCAAATATGGTTGTGCGCAAAAAGAAACTCCATAAACTAGCTGAATCTAATTTGTGACTTTTATAGTAATACTTGACATTTTAGTGTTAAGTAGTGAGTGATTTACTAATATCAAATCACTATAGATTTTACTTTGTAAAATAGGTGGATTTAGTAATCGAAAGATAACAGCAAGTTATGTTTTGAGGCACTCGAAATTGAGATTCGAGCTTTCAAAACGACTTGCTCTTGCAGAGGGCTGGAAAACTACTCCGAAGTCGTTAGTTTTGTTGAAATAGTTGATAGACTCAAAATATTGAGTGGTTTACGGATTTCCGTAATAGAATTAGAGAAAGTTTTAATATGTTTGAAAAAGCTTATTTTTAAAATAATTTATATCAATAATAAATGAGATATGAAAGAAACTCCTTTTCAAATTTTAGTGCAAAACAGAGATATTTATGCTTATTTATATAATCATCCTAGTGAATGTCCATATTGTCACAAACATATAATACCTGAATTTAGAAGTGATTACAAGACCAAAGATAATTTAAAAATATTTTCTACACTCTTATGTCCTAATTCTGAATGTGACCAAACATTTGTAGCTGAATATATAATTTATGATAAAGCTAAATATTACTACAGTAGACTGAATCAATATAATGTTTCCTTAGAATCATTTTCCGAAGAGATAGAAAGTATTTCTAAACAATTTGTTAGTATATATAATCAAGCTTATTTTGCAGAACAAAATGGATTGTTTGAGATATGTGGTGTAGGATTTAGAAAAGCTTTAGAGTTTTTAATTAAAGATTATTTGATTTTTAATTTACCTGATAAAGGAGAAGATATTAAAAAAAGTACAATTGCAAATTGTATTAAGACTTACATTGAAGATGCAAGGCTTAAATCGACAGCTAGTAGAGCAATTTGGCTTGGAAATGATCATACACATTATGAGAAAAGGTGGGAAAATAAAGATTTGGAAGACTTAAAAACCTTAATAAAACTAACTGTTAATTGGATAGAATCTGAACTACTAACTAAAAAATTTAATGAATCAATGTAATGATTCATATCAATTGGTTTCGTTCAAAAAAGAAAAAACTGTTAAAATATAAAGACAAATACTTTGTTGTTGTTTTATGAAATAATTTATTTATTCATGTGAACTATTGTTTAATAAAATGTTACATAATAAATTAAGCATTGATATAAAATATAATCCTTGTACAAGTTTTAACAATATTAAATCGTAAAAATTATAATGGGAAGTGTATTTGATTATAATCAAGAATCAATTAGACAAATAGAATATTTGATACCTAGATTGAAATATTCATTGTATCCAACTAAAATTGTTAAGTGGCTGGAAAATTTCGAAAAAGATGATGTTAAATACGCATTAGATATTTTGAGTGTTATTGAGTATATACCATTTACAGAATTTATGTATCGTTTAGAATCATTAATGAAGGAACTATTTAAAAAAATCCCTAAACACGATATGGTAATAATCTTTCCTTATGGAAAAATGGGAAAGAGTGGAACTCTAGTGACTTATCCTCTAAAAAACACTAAAACATTTAAATCTAACGAAAACAGAATTTTATTAACACACGATCTTAAGTTTATCCAAAACCCTACTTCATTTAAACATATTATTTTTCTAGATGATTTTATTGGTAGTGGTAATACTTTTATTAAAGAATTTAATAAAAACGACATTCAAAACTTTATAATTACAAATAATATTAATAAGCTATATATTTTATCAGTAATTATAATGAATGAAGGTAAAAATAAAATTAACTCTACCTTTTCGAATATAGAAATAATTGCTGAGGAGAGATTTAAACTATTTGATAAATTATATTCTCCTTTTAATGCATTTACTAATACAACTTTAGAGACAGTAGAAAAAGTTGCTTTAAAATACGGTCAAATGATACCTGTTGTCCCACCGCCTACTTCATATTTACCTTTAGGTTATGGACAAAGTGAAAGTATTATATCTTTTTTTCATGGAACTCCAAATAATACTTTACCAATTATTTGGGGAAATAGTAACGGTTGGTTTCCTCTATTTGCAAGAAATGCAAATACAAGAATGTCCGAAGCAAAAAAAATGAAAAAAGAGATTACATATTATTTAGATATATGTACAAAATTAGATATTAATCTTTCTGTTGGTACTAAGCTTATTAGTAGGAGAAAAGATAATAGAAGTGAAGCAAAAAGATTATTGAGAGAACAGAATCATGCAACAATAACAGTTTTGTTTCTAAAGGATAGATTATATGAAAATATCTTTATATGTCAAATTCTAGGGCTTACTACAGAAGAGTTGCAATATATTTTTTATGAATTAAAAAATAAAGGATTAGTAAGTGCAGATTATAAAACTATTACACTTGAAGGACGTAAGATTTTAAATAAACTAAAGTTACTTTCTAAAATAGAAAAGATAAGAAATGAAACAGCTAATAATTTAGCAATCAAAAATAATTTATATTTGCCCCAAATGTTCGATGGAATGACTTAAGGTTAGTTTTGTTATCTGGCAACAGGTAATCTCGGTGCCGTGTATCGAGATAATTTAAGGGTTCTTAATTAAAATCCGTCGTTAAATACTAAATCTATTTTATTAAAATGATTATTTCACATTTAATAAATAGTATTAATTATGAGGGTGTTTTTATTAATTTTTAAATAATCATTTTATTAGAATACAATTAAACATTCAAGTAAGAGTAACCTATGAAGTCATTCCCAGTCGAACAATTTTTAAACTTAGCAAAACAAGAAGGACGCTCAGAAGCTTTTATCCAAGCTTGTTTAAAGTATGTTGAAAAATTAGAAAAGAGAGGTTATCCAATCATTTTTTCATTACCCCATTTAGCAATCATGATGGGAGTACAATCCAACTATATAAAAGCTTTAATCGGAGAGAATGAAGAATATAATTTTAAATTTGAAGCGAATGAAGGTTATAAAACAAAGAAATATAACCATTTTTTTATAAAGAAAAAAAAGAGGGGATATAGAGAAATAATGGCACCTCATAAAGATCTAAAGTATATACAGAAATGGCTTTTATCTAATATTATTTCTAAGTTCCCTCTTAGAGATTCTTGTAAAGGATTTAGAACAGGTATTTCAATCAAGGAAAATGCCTTGACTCATGTTAATGCTAGAGTTATATTAAAAGTTGATTTACTAAAATTCTATGATACAATTACAGAGAAAAGAGTTTATGGAGTATTTCAAAAAATGGGATACTCCAAGAATCTTTCTTACTCTTTAGCAAAACTTTGTACTACTCAACATCACGAAAGATATTGGGAAAATTTTAGTTATAATGAAAAAAGAATTCTTTCAAAACTATTTGACGAAAGACCTTCTATATTACCACAAGGAGCTCCAACTAGTCCCTATATAGCAAATATAGTTGCAACAAATATGGATAGTCGATTTGAGAAACTTTCTGTAAAGATGAATTTTTCATATTCTAGATATGCGGATGACCTAACGTTTTCAATACATGAGAAAGGGAAATTACCATCTTTAAGATTAATCGAAAAAATTATATCTGAAGAAAATTTTTACATTAATAAGGAAAAAATAACTTATATGTACAAAGGCAGTAAACAATATGTTACTGGTCTAACTGTAAGTAACGGAGTACATACTTCAAAAAAATATCGTAAAGAAATTGCTAGACATATCTATTTTTGTAGAAAATATGGTGTAAAACAACATTTATCTAGAAATAGAGATAAATTTCCTTCTTATAATTCAATAAAATTCCATGATTGGTTATATGGGCATATTTGCTTTATTCATTCAATTGATGATAAAGCAAGTGAAAAAATACTATGTGATTTTAATAAAATAAATTGGTTTTTATGAAATTAAACTATACCGTTTTTTTTGATTTGCTGTTTAAAATATATTTAAGATATTTGCTTTATTAGAAACGATTCCAATCATAGTTTAAAACTTTCCGAATAAGGTGCTCACAACAGTTTAAAAAAGTGAACATCCCTATTTATAAAGCATACGAAGTAAAAGAGACTAACCCTCTTTCTCCGCGAAGAAAACCGATAACGAGAGTTATCGGTTTTTTTATTTTGTAAAAGGAACGGAAAGCTCGCTTTCTGGGATCAGGTGCAAAAGTTGGGGACTATGTGAAAAAGTGGATCAGGTGCAAAAGTTGGGGACTATGTAAAAAGGCGTTTTTTTTCTATCTAACTTTTCCAGCCTGTATGTCACCCTGAAAAATAAAAAAATCTCTTCCATTTTTGTCATCCTGACGGAGGAAGGAGAAGGGTCGCATCTTATCTATCCTTTTTTATATCCACTAAGCAAAAAGCTTAGTCAACCTAAAGAGGAAGAATGCTTTATCTCTCACTCCTCTGTACATCATTCTAAAGTATTTAATTTTAGCATTAAAGGACTCCGCAGAAGCATTTGTACTTCTATCATTAAAATAGTTGAGTATATCTGCATAATGCAAACTAAATGTCTTAACTACAGTATTAAATTGTTTGAGATTTGTTTTTTCTACCTGATTAAACCAATAGGCTAGTTTTGTCATTGCCACTTCTTTAGGGATAAGTTGATTGTATATATTCCTTAATTTATTGGTTAATTTGTAAGCTTGCTCAATTTCGGGATACAGTTCAAATAATAGTTTAGCCCTATCTTTTTGGTTAATTGTCCAGTTATTAGGACTTTTATATAGTAAATGTCTAGATCTCGCTAATAGCTGTTTTTTTGTATCTCCATTAGACAAGATATCAGGTGAATAGGTTTTATTTGTAGCCTTAGCTAGGATAATAGCATTGTTTTCATTGTCCATTTCAATCCAACGATGTTTAATTCTAATATTCTGAAGTGCTTCACTGGCAAGTTTTTGCACGTGAAAACGATCAATAACTTGTATGGCGTTAGCAAAGCATTTTTTAGCTATTTGCTTCATAGAGCCAGCCATATCTAAGGTGATTTCCTTTACCTTATTCCTAAGAGATTTAGGGAGTTTAAGTAAGTGATGTATGATTACTTCAGATTTGGTTCCTTTTACAATAGCGATAATCGTGTTTTTCTTGCCTTTCCCAGCTTTAGAAGTAAGTATGGTATATAATTCTCCTTTAGACAAGCACACTTCATCTATGGATAGTTTTTCTGTTATATTTTGTGGGTAGAGTAACCAATCTTTAGCATGTTCGAGTTGAGTCCAGGTTTTAAATTCACTGGTTTTGGTTTTGTATTGACGTTGAAATTTCTTTCCATCAATACCAAATAATTCTCCAATTGCTTTACAGCTAAGTATTTTAGTATCGGCTAATTTTTTTTAAGAACTCCGAAAACTCTTTGGTCATTCGTGTTCCTTCTGCAATTACATTCCAATCGCGAGCGATTATTTCTCCTGTTTGTTTATCTGTCCAACGACGACGCTGAACATGTAATTTGACTGATTTTCCACGTAATGGAAAATCTTCGATGGTAGTCATGGGATAGAATCCCTTAGATACTAATTGTCTATCTGTAAGTTGATTACCATAATCGTTTTTTTCTTCGAAGTAGATATCTAATCGGCTATTTAATTCTTCAACTTTTGTAATATTGAAATGCTCTACCAAATACGCTGGTAGGATTAGTTTTAGTATTTCTTTGCTATCCATCATCATGCAAAGATATTATTTTACAACTTCCTCCCCAACTTTTG
>NZ_JBKFDO010000012.1:0-121156 GCF_046557355.1 Myroides sp. DW712 | reverse complement strand
TTATATTTGTCTTTCTTATTGTTTGGGTGCACCTTGAAGATAATTATTTTTGAGGACAAACAATGAAAAAACCCCGCCTTTTTTAGACGGGGTTTTTGTTTTTTAGGCTTTTTAGACAGCCTCTTTTTTATCTCCAGTGCAATAGAAGTGTAACCAGGTCTACTTGTTTATCTTTCCATTAAGGTAGAGAAGTAAAACAATAAGTTAATCGTTAAGATGAGCATAACCTAACACTGAAAAATCAGCAGTGTTGAGTTTTCCTTCGAAAGTCCAAGTAACAGTATCACCCGATTCAGTGTTAACCCAATTGAAATTTCCAGCATAAGATCCTGACATAGAAGAGATGATCAGTAAAGAAGGATTACTTGTTGAGCCTTGAGGACTTGTTCCTGTACGGCATAACAGCGTCGCTGAAATACTGTTTGTCGGACCATTTATAGTTATTTGTGAATCGATATGGTCCTTACCTATAAAATTTTCCGGAGACGAAACTTCACCTAATCTATAAAAAAAGACGCGGCCAATTTCAGCTAGGGGTTGTCGCTTTTTAGCTGTAAGAGTAACTTCATTTTTTAGTATACGAACCCCATTAGTAGCTAGTTCTTTGAAATAGCTGCCATTATTAGTCTGCATGGCAACGTAGGAAGCACCGTTTTTTATTTCATTTTTTATAAATTGATTTAACGTGTTTAGTTCGTCTTTAAATCGATTCAAATGTTCGTTTGAAACCTTTTCTAATTGATTGATACTGCTAGTGGGGATTAATCTTAAAAGGTCACTTTTAGCATTTAGATTTAAATAATAGGCTAGATTTTCTTTGTCAATAGTTACAAAATCTTGTAATATTCTAGAATCTTCAGCATAATTTCTTACTTCATTCTGGGGGTCGTCGTCTTTTTGACAACTGAAATTTAAGAGTACCATACTCAACAGTACTATTTTTACTACTTCTTTCATGGGGTCTTATTTATTAGATTAAAAAATGATAAACGAATGTAGATGTATACAATTGAAATAATTATATTTGAAATGTATATGTTTTGGTTAATATATAAGTGATTTTATTAAAAATATCTTATGCGTATTGATAAATATATGAATTTATTCTAAGTAAAATGACGTAATTGTTGCTTTTTAATAAAAAATAATTTTGAGAACTAAAAAAGCAAATAACCGCAGAATGCGTTTTTAACAAATTGACGATAATGTTTTAGTTTTGGTTACTAGCTAGCTTTTGGTGACCCTGTTTGCTGTGTTTGGTAGAGCGAAATAAAAAAAGGCTGTCTTGAGAAAGACAGCCTTTTGTATTTGGAATGCTAGGGATTAGATAGCATCAATAATGGTATTCAATGTAGTACTTGGACGCATTGCTTTTGACGTTGCAGCTGCGTTTGTTTGGTAATATCCTCCAATTTCTTGGGCTTTACCTTGTGCGGCGATTAACTCTTCGTTAATCTTTGCTTCGTTTTCAATCATCGCTTTAGCAATAGGAGCAAACGTTGCTTTTAAGTCAGCATCTTTTGATTGAGCGGCTAATGCCTCTGCCCAATACATAGCTAAATAGAAGTGTGATCCACGGTTGTCAATAGATCCAACTTTACGTGCTGGTGACTTATCGTTGTCTAAAAATTTAGCTGTAGCTTCGTCTAATGTTTCTGCTAATACTAAGGCTTTTGCGTTGTTTTGCATTTGACTTAAGTGCTCAAATGACGCTCCTAAAGCCAAGAATTCTCCTAATGAATCCCAACGTAAATACCCTTCTTCAATGAATTGTTCAATGTGTTTTGGAGCAGATCCACCAGCACCTGTTTCGAATAATCCTCCTCCATTCATTAATGGAACGATAGAAAGCATTTTCGCAGAAGTACCAAGTTCTAAAATAGGGAATAAATCCGTTAAGTAATCACGCAATACATTTCCTGTTACCGAGATGGTATCTAATCCTTGACGAATGCGCTCAACTGTAACTTTAGTTGCTTCGATTGGACTTAAGATACGGATGTCTAAACCAGTAGTATCATATTGTTTTAGGTATTCGTTTACCTTCTTGATTAATTCTCTATCGTGTGCTCTATTTTCATCCAACCAGAAGATGGCTGGTGTTTCAGATAAACGAGCACGGTTTACCGCTAATTTTACCCAATCTTGAATTGGTGCATCTTTCGTTTGACACATTCTGAAGATATCTCCAGCTTCAACGGTTTGTTCAAAGAATACGGTATTATTTGCATCAGAAACGCGGATTACACCTGTAGCCTCTGCTTGGAAGGTCTTATCATGAGATCCGTATTCCTCTGCTTTTTGCGCCATTAAACCAACGTTTGGTACCGATCCCATGGTTGTAGGGTTGTATGCTCCATTCGCTTTACAGTCCTCAATTACCGTTTCATATACACCTGCATAACAACGGTCTGGGATAATAGCTAAGGTATCTTGTTGTTTTCCTTCTTTATTCCACATTTGTCCTGAAGTACGGATCATAGCAGGCATAGAAGCATCTACAATCACATCCGACGGAACGTGTAAGTTGGTAATTCCTTTGTCTGAGTTTACCATGGCAATTGCTGGACCTTGTGCAATTGCTGTATCAATAGCCGCTTTGATTTCTGCTTCTAATGCATGTCCTGCAATTTTAGCATATAAATCACCTAAACCATTGTTCGGGCTGATTCCTAATTCAGTAAATACAGCTGCGTATTTTGCGTAAAGATCAGCAAAGTATCCTTCTACCACAGCACCAAAAATAATTGGGTCAGAAACCTTCATCATGGTTGCTTTTAAGTGCGTAGAGAATAAAATGTTTTTTGCTTTTGCTTCTTCTTTACATTCCGAAACAAAGGCTTTTAATTTTGTTAAACTCAATACGGTTGAATCGATTACTTCTCCTTGTAAAAGCGGAGCGTAGTCTTTCAATAATTTTGTTGTTCCATCCGCTCCTACGAATTCAATTTTGAATGATGAATCTTGGGCAACAGTTACTGATTTTTCCGTTCCATAAAAATCACCATCTGCCATAGATGCAACTCTTGTTTGTGAGTTTGCACTCCAAGCCCCCATTGAATGTGGGTGTTTTTTAGCGTAATTTTTAACTGCTTTTGGCGCTCTACGGTCGGAGTTTCCTTCACGTAATACTGGGTTTACAGCAGATCCTAAAATTTTAGCATATTTAGCTTTAATGGCTTTCTCTTCATCATTCTTTGGCTCAGATGGGTAATTCGGAACCGCATACCCATGAGCTTGAAGTTCTTTAATTGCCGCGTTTAACTGAGGAATAGAAGCCGAAATATTCGGTAACTTGATGATGTTTGCCTCTGGACTCTTGGCTAACTCGCCTAACTCCGTTAAAGCGTCACCAATTTGTTGTTCTTCTTTTACATACTCTGGGAAAGTTGCTAAAATACGTCCAGCTAAAGAAATATCTCGTGTCTCTACATCAATACCTGCTGTTTGAGCAAAAGCCTGAACAATCGGTAAGAATGAATACGTAGCTAACATCGGAGCTTCGTCTGTAAACGTGTAAAGGATTTTAGAATTTTGTGTCATTTTTGTTCAATTTAAATGATAACAATATAATTGTTGTATGCGTTAAGTCTAAATCGTATGATTATAAAGCAAATATAAGCATAAGCATTGAAAAAAACGCGCTAATTCAGGGATATAACAGTAGAATTGTTAAGTTTCTAATAGAGGGTACTAAAATTGCTTTATTGCTATTTTTGGCGGTTCTTAAACGAAATATTGCTAAAAAGGCTAGCATATTTCTATACTAGCCTTTTCTGTATGTTATTACTTTAAGTTTAAAAGTTTTTTCCACCAAGGACGTTTATCTTCTAAAACATCATGTCCGTAACCGTATCCATACCCATATCCGTATCCATACCCACCATATCCTTTCATTGTAGTCGTGTCATTTAATACAATAGACATGTTTTTTAACTTGCCTTCACGGTGTAAATCTGTTGGTAATTTTAGCATGCGTTTGTCTAAGTAATTCGCTCTTGTTACGTAAATGAACGTATCGGCAAATTTACTTACTAACAAGGTATCAGTAACCAAACTAACTGGTGCAGTATCGACAATGATATAGTCGTATTCTGTTTTTAACTTGGTAAACATGGCTTGAATCGAGTTCCCCATCAATAATTCTGCTGGATTGGGTGGAATCGTTCCAGCGGGTAAAGCATAGAAATTTTCGTATCCTTCAATTTTAACGATGAATTGGTCAACATCTACATTTTTTCTCAATAGATAATCGGAAACTCCTTTTGTAGGTAAACTTAAATAATCATCGAGACGAGGATTACGCAAGTCCATCCCAATCAAAAGCGTACGCTTTCCAGAAAGAGCAATCGTTGCTGCTAAGTTTACAGAGGTAAAAGTCTTTCCTTCTTTTGGAAAAGTTGAAGTAAGGAAAATCGTTTTTGCCATGCCTTCTTTTACATTCCCCAACATAAACTCTAAGTTGGTACGAATAATACGCAAAGCTTCAGCAGAACTTGATCGACTTGATAAATCGATGATGTTTTCATGGTCATCCGAATGTGGAATATCGCCCAAGAAAGGAACATCTGTATTGTTTTCAATATCCAATCGGTTTTTTACTTTCGTATCTAAAAGTAGGCGCAAGTAAATTACAGCAAAAGGAATTAATCCGCCTAAAATTAAAGCCGCTAGTAAAATAATCGCTTTTTTAGGTGAAACGGGTTTATCTGAGCTCTTCGCTGTATCAATTACTTTCGCATTAAGATCGGTCGCTGCCAACGTAATTGCCGTTTCTTCCCTCTTTTGGAATAAATATAAATAAATGGCCTCTTTAACTTTCTGTTGGCGATCGATGATTCTAAACTCTCTTTCTTGTCTTGGAACTTGAGAAAGTTTGGAACGCAATTCAACTTCTTTGCTTTCTAGCTCTTTCTTGGTGATTTTTAATGAACTTTCTAAGCGAGTCAAACTAGCTAATACCGATGCTTTCATCGCTGAAATCTGATCGTCTAGTTTAATCACAGCTGGGTTTAAATCAGTGGAACTAGAGGTAATTCTATTGCGCTCTAACACTAAGGTATTGTACTGGTTGATTAAGGAATTAGAACTTGGATCCGAAGACACAATATTACCTGGCAACAACTCATTTTGCTTGCTGTTTCTCAAAAAATCAATCAAAGAAGAAACTACTTTTAATTCGGTTTCATTTTCGATGATTTGCTTGTCGTACACATTGGCATTTTGTAGATATAGCCCTAATTCTGTAGGAATATCTGTAATGCTATTTTTTGATTTATAGCCTTCTACGCTTTTCTCAACATCACTTAATTCATCAGTGATGAGCTTTAAGCGACTGTCAATAAATTCAGATGTTTTTTCTGAAATATAACGTTTGTCTGCAATGGCCGCGTCGTTATATAACGTGATTAGATTATCCAAATAGTCGACTGCTTTTGCAGGAGTCGGACTTAATAAAGAAAGGTCTAAAATACTTGAAAATTTATCTGTAGGAGCAATTTGTACATTTTTGACAAAATAATCCGTTACTTGTTCAATCGGTTTGATTTGGACAGTGATGTCACTAATATCCTCCATCTCTTCATTTTCCTCAGATTCTCCTTCGGTCATTTTCTTCAATGTAGAAATGGGCTTGGGTTGATTTTTTGTAACAATTAACTTTCCTAGAATCGTTTCAATAGGTGTATTGTATTCAAAACTACCTAAGTTTGTTTTCTGTTTATCTAAAAGCGTAAAAGAAGTCTCTGTAATGTCTTTTACATAAAAGGTATAGGCCAATTGGTCAAAATCGAAGACGCGTTCAATAAAGTTAAAATCAATGGGACTATTACCGTATAGTTCACTGTTGATCACACGACCTTCATTGATATATGAAATATTCAATTGCAAACGGCGGACTGTTCGTTCCGCTAAGGTACGCGAAGATAAAATTTGAGTTTCATTCTCTAAGTTACTCTTTCCACCAGACAGCATGCCTAAGTCGGCAAAAGCAGAAAGCTCAGTGGAAATACCACCTCCTCTTTTTTCGTCTTTTACGATAATTGTGGTGTTCACTTTATAGGTTTTCTCCGTATAACGAAGGTAAACAAAAGCTAAAATGAGCGTGATAAAAACACTTACAACGAACCACCTCCAGTGTACAATATATTTCTCTAATTCTTCTCGAATATTAATATTTGTATTTTCACTATTGTCGAATTTTCCTTCCATTTCTTTTATTTAGTTGCCAGTGCAATGATAGTTACAATTAAAGATATTGCCGAAATACCTAAGCTAAGGTTTGGACCAACAGCTGAAGAGTTTACTCTTGTTTTGTTCGGTTCGACATATACGACATCGTTTTGGTTTAAATAATAGTAAGGAGAGGTGATAAAGTCAGCTTTCGTCATATCCACACGGTAGGGAATGCGTTTTCCTTCTACTTCGCGAATCACTAAGACATTGTCTCTTTTTCCATAAACTGTCATATCTCCTGAAAGTGCAATAGCATCGGTAAGGGTTAAACGCTCACTGACTACGGTGTGAATACCTGGTCGGTTTACCTCCCCTTGTACCGTCACTTTGAAGTTCATGATACGCATGTTGACAATAGGATTGATAATATACTTGCTAACTTCTGTCGTAATATAATCGATGGCTTCTTTTTTAGATAGCCCACTAATTTTAATTGTTCCAAGAACAGGAAATTCAATATTTCCCTTATTATCTACTAAGTACAATTGCTGTTGCATTTGTCCTGTACCTGCAGCATTGTTGGGATTCGTAGTCATTGTATTGACTAGGTTAAAGGGAACAGCCGCTTCTCGATCTTGAGCGGATACAATAATCATAAGTAAATCATCGGGTTGCAAACGAGTTTCAAAATGTGTAACCGTATTATTCTGCGCCAATACCTCTTCTACATTTTGGTAGTACAATACTTTTTTTCTAGACGCACAAGACGTAAAAAGCACTGCCGTTAAGAGAAGGAATACAGCAAATAAGTTTCTTAATTTCATTGTTAATTTTTTTGCAAAAGTAGAACTTTGTTAAATTGAATAAAAGTAAAAGTAGCAATATTTTACAAATCACTGTAAATAGGGACTAAAAGTATCCCCTACCATTGGAACTTAGTCAAAGTCCAATTTCTTTTTACGCAATTCGAAATTTTGACCTAAATATACTTTTCTAACCATTTCATCCTCAGCTAGTTCTTCAGGTATTCCGGCTTTTAGGATTCCTCCTTCAAACATCAAATAAGTTTTGTCTGTAATGGCAAGTGTTTCTTGTACGTTGTGATCCGTAATTAGGATGCCAATATTTTTGTTTTTTAGTTTGGCAACAATACGTTGAATGTCTTCTACAGCCACAGGGTCAACTCCCGCAAAGGGTTCATCTAGTAAAATGAATTTGGGGTCTGTCGCAAGTGCTCGAGCAATTTCTGTTCTTCTGCGTTCTCCACCAGATAATAAGTCACCGCGGTTGGTGCGAATGTGCTCAAGGTTAAATTCCGCAATTAACGATTCCATCTTTGCTACTTGTTCTTGTTTAGAAAGCTTGGTTAATTGTAGTACACTTAAAATATTATCTTCAATACTTAACTTTCGAAATACCGAAGGCTCTTGGGCTAAATAACCTATCCCATGTTGCCCTCTTTTATACATTGGGAAATTTGTAATATCCATGTCGTCTAGATAGATATGACCAAAATTTGGTTTTACCAATCCTACAATCATGTAAAAAGAAGTCGTTTTTCCCGCTCCATTTGGACCTAATAATCCTACAATTTCTCCTTGATTTACTTCTACAGAAACGCCTTTTACAACCTTTCTCTTTTTGTACATCTTGACAATATTATCTGCTCTTAATTTCATACTTATTAGTCCTTGTGGTTTGGTGCTAAAACTTCTGTTTTAGGTTTCTTTTGAACAAATTTAGAGATATAAATACTAATTTCATAGAGTATCAATAAAGGAATCGATACGATAATTTGGCTAATCACATCCGGAGGCGTGATAATTGCAGCTAAAATTAGAATTAATACAATGGCATATTTTCGGTATTCTCTCAAAAATTGAGGGGTTACTAATCCCAATACAGATAAGAAATACATGATGATCGGCAGTTCGAAAATTAATCCACAAGCTAATGAGGTGGTTTTAACTAAACCAATATACGAATTGATGTCGATGTCATTCTTCACTACATCACTGACTTGTAAATTTACCAAGAAGTTAATGGAAAGTGGCGTAATCACATAGTAACCAAATAGAACCCCTAAAAAGAATAAGAAAGACGAAACAACAATAAAGAGTTTGGCATATTTTTTTTCTTTGGTGTATAAGGCAGGGCTGATAAATTTCCAGATTTCCCACAGAATAAAAGGAACGGCAATAATAAAACCGGCAGTAATACACGTCCACATCATGACAGAAAATTGTCCATCCATGGTTCTGTTTTGAATTTCAAAAGGGAGTTCTTGCTGGCAAAAACTGTCGTCAAAGTTAAAATACTGTGCAATTTTACAGAAGAATTGATAGGTGACGAAATCACTGTTCTTTGGTCCGAAAATCACTTGGTTAAATATGAAGTCTCTAAAAAAGAAAGCGACAATTCCACCTCCTAAAACGAACACAGAAATACGGATTAACAACCATCTTAATTCTTCTAAATGATCTAAAAAGGACATGGCCTTTTGAGTGTTTTTTTGTTTTGCCATTTTTTATACTATTCCTTCTTTTAAAATATCGTGTAAATGGATAATGCCTTGATATTCTCCTTCTTGTGTGACGATTAATTGCGTAATTGAATTGTCTTCCAAGAGCGAGAGTGCACGAGAAACCAATTGATCGGATTCGATTGTTTTTGGATGAGCGCTCATGATATCTTTGGCTTGAATGGTTTCAAAACTAGTGTTATTTTGTAACATTCTACGCAAATCTCCGTCTGTTATAATGCCAATTAACGTATTATTATCAATTACAGCGGTTACACCCAAACGTTTTTGTGAAATTTCTACAATGACGTCTTTAATTGAAGAAGTCGGTGAAACTTGTGGTTTGTTTTGACTGTTTAAAATATCTTTGACTAGTAAAAGTAGTTTTTTGCCCAAAGCACCGCCAGGATGGTAAAGAGCAAAGTCATTCGCCGTGAAGTTTCTGGATTCAATCAAGCAAGCAGCGAGCGCATCACCTAAGACTAGCTGAGCTGTTGTGCTATCCATTGGTGCTAAATTGTTTGGATCTGCTTCTCGATCTACTTTAGACAGTAGAACATAATCGGCATGTTTACCTAAAAAAGAAGTTTCATTTGCGGTGATGGCAATCAAGGTATTCCCGAAGCGCTTGAGCAGTGGAGTGAGAACTTTAATTTCGGGACTATTTCCACTATTGGAGATACAAATCACACAATCATTAGGCTGGAGTAAGCCTAAATCTCCGTGTACCGCTTCAGCAGCATGCATGAAGAGGGATGGAGTTCCTGTGGAGTTGAAGGTGGCGACAATTTTGCTTCCAATTAACGCACTTTTCCCAATCCCCGTAACCACTACACGACCTTTGCAGGTTAAAATTGCTTGTACGGCCTGCGCGAAATCTTCAGTTAGGTAATCAATGAGCTTTTTAATACTTTCACTTTCAGAGAGTAAAGTTTTTTTTGCCCGTTCTAGTATAGTTATAGCTGTATTCAAAATGACGAGAATGTTAAATATTAGGATTGCACCAAAGAAAATGTTTATCTTTAGGTACTGCAAATTTATGTAAAATACCATACAAAAATAATGAAATCAATTGAAATTGACTTGCACAAAGAGTTAAAGAGATTTTTTGGCTTTTCCCAGTTTAAAGGTCTCCAAGAGGACGTGGTGAAAAGTATTATCTCCGGGCACAATACATTTGTGATTATGCCTACAGGTGGTGGTAAATCACTTTGCTATCAATTACCTGCGTTGGTTTTAGACGGAACAGCCATTGTGGTGTCTCCGTTGATCGCTCTGATGAAAAATCAAGTTGACGCTATTCGCAGCTTGTCTACAGAGCATGGAATTGCCCATGTTTTAAATTCATCTCTCACCAAAACGGAAGTGAATCAGGTTAAACAGGACATTAAACAAGGAGTAACAAAATTGTTATATGTAGCCCCAGAATCTTTAACCAAAGAAGAATATGTCAACTTTTTACAAGAGGTGAAACTGTCCTTCGTTGCCATTGACGAAGCACACTGTATCTCGGAATGGGGACACGACTTTAGACCTGAATACAGAAATTTACGCAATATTATTCGACAACTAGGAGATATTCCTATTATCGGTTTAACAGCAACCGCTACACCTAAGGTGCAAGAGGATATCCTGAAAAACCTTGAAATACCCAATGCTAACGTTTTTAAAGCTTCATTTAATAGACCCAACCTATACTATGAAGTAAAACCCAAAACAAAAAACGTAGAAAGTGATATCATTCGCTTTATTAAACAGCGCAAAGGAAAGTCGGGGGTGATTTACTGTTTAAGTCGAAAAAAAGTAGAAGAGATTGCCAATGTATTACAAGTAAATGGAATTAGCGCTGTTCCGTACCATGCGGGATTGGATGCAAAAACCAGAGCCAAACACCAAGATATGTTCCTGATGGAAGATGTTGATGTTGTAGTGGCAACTATCGCTTTCGGTATGGGAATCGATAAACCCGATGTACGCTATGTGATTCACCATGATATTCCTAAATCGCTTGAAAGTTATTATCAAGAAACAGGTCGTGCAGGAAGAGATGGTGGGGAAGGATATTGCTTGGCGTATTATTCTTATAAAGATATTGAAAAACTAGAGAAGTTTATGGCGGGGAAACCCATCGCAGAACAAGAAATTGGAATTGCCTTACTGCAAGAAGTGGTGGCTTATGCGGAAACTTCCATGTCAAGACGTAAATTCTTACTACACTATTTCGGAGAAGAATTTGACGAGTTACACGGGGAAGGGGCTGATATGGATGATAATGTTCGCAACCCAAAAAAGAAAAGCGAAGCCAAAGACGAACTTCAAAAAGTCTTAAAAATAATTGTTGAAACAAAACAGGTATACAAAACCAAAGAAATTGTATTTGTGCTTTTAGGAAAACTAAATGCTTTGTTAAAAGTAAATAAAACAGATGCACAACCTTTCTTTGGATCAGGTAAAAATCAGGATGAACGCTTTTGGTTGGCCTTGATTCGACAAGCGAATGTAGCAGGCTACTTGAAAAAGGATATTGAATCCTATGGTGTGTTGAAAGTGACAGCGTTAGGTGAACAATTCATTGAGCATCCCGTTTCTTTTATGATGACCGAAGACCATGAATATGCAGAAGGTGATATGGTGGTTGAAAGTGATGCTCCAAGAACGGAAGCTGTGATTGATCAAGTGCTGATTAATCTCTTGAAAGATCTGCGCAAAAAAGTAGCAAAAAAAGCAGGTGTCCCTCCATTTGTGGTTTTTCAAGATCCTTCGTTAGAAGAAATGGGTTTGAAGTATCCGATTACACTCGAAGAGATGGCAAACATCATCGGTGTAAGTGATGGAAAGGCTAAGAAATTTGGAAAAGATTTCGTGGATGTGATTCGAAACTATGTAGAAGAAAACGACATCATTCGACCAGACGATTTAGTGGTAAAATCAACAGGAGCGAATTCTGCTTTGAAATTGTATATTATTCAAAGTGTCGATCGCAAATTGTCTTTGGATGATATTGCTAAGGCAAAAGGATTAGATATGGATGCTTTGTTGAAAGAAATGGAACAGATTGTTTATTCTGGAACCAAGCTAAATATCGATTATTGGTTAGATGAAGTGCTAGATGAAGATCAACAAGAAGAAATCTACGATTACTTTATGGATTCTGAATCGGACAATATCAAAACTGCAATGGCTGAATTTGATGGTGAATACGATACAGAAGAATTGCGATTGATGCGCATTCAGTTTATTACAAAAGAAGCTAATTAAAAAGTGATAAAAAAATCCTTGCAATGCGAATTGCAGGGATTTTTTATTTTTATGCCTCACGCATTACCCTTCATAAAGCTCTCCTCGATGTGGTTTTAAGGCATCGCGTACTGCAATCATTTGTTCATCATTTACCACGAGATAGGCAATACTGTGAACGTCGTTGATAACTTGTTTGTCCATGAGGGTTAAGGGTAATTTCTCTATTGCGACAAATTCGCGTAAGTGAATCACGTGGTGATCCGCTATTTTCTCTGCATCGGGACCGCGAAAATCCCATATTAGTTTGATTAATCGTTCCATGATTGCTTTAAAAATCCAAAGATAACCAAAATGCTTGGGATTGGTTGAGGAAAAGGAATAATCGAGAAGTAAGATAAAAAGTGAAGTACAGTTGGACGGTTTTTAAACTCTTAGATGCCGTTGGTTACCTCTTTTGTTTTTTGTACTTTTGGAAGTAAAATAAATTTACAACTAGGTATGATTGAAGAGCAAGTGATTTTAGTTAATGAGCAAGATGAACAAGTAGGTACCATGGGCAAACAGGAAGCTCATGAAAAAGCTTTGTTGCACCGTGCATTTTCTGTTTTTATTTTTAATGATAAGAATGAAATAATGTTACAACAACGTGCCGCACAAAAGTATCATTCACCTTTATTATGGGCAAACACTTGTTGCAGTCATCAAAGAGTAGGAGAAACCAATATCGAAGCAGGTAAACGTCGGTTGAAAGAAGAAATGGGATTCCAAGTGGAGCTTACAGATGTTTTTAACTTTATTTATAAAGCTCCTTTTGATAATGGTTTGACTGAACATGAATTTGACCATGTAATGGTTGGATATTACAACGATAATCCTGTGATTAACCCTGAAGAAGTAGAAGCGTGGAAATGGATGGGGATTGAAGAGGTTAAAGAAGATATGGAGGTGAACCCTCATGTGTATACCGCTTGGTTTAAGATTATTTTTGCTAAGTTTTATCCGCATATTGAAGCACATAAAATCTAAATAGATGAGACTAACTGTTAGCCGTAAAGCGCATTTTAATGCCGCACATCGTTTACATCGCCCGGATTGGTCTGAAGAGAAGAATCAGGCTGTATTTGGCAAGTGTAATAACCCTAATTTTCACGGACATAATTACGAATTAATTGTTCATGTAACGGGAGAAGTTGATCCAGAAACAGGCTTTGTTATGGATTTGAAAATCTTGTCAGACTTGATAAAAGCAGAGATTGAAGAGGCTTTTGATCACAAAAATCTAAACTTAGATGTTATAGAATTCAAAAATCTTATCCCTACAGCCGAGTATATTGCCGTGGTAATTTGGCAGAAATTGAGGCCTTTTATTGAGAAAGATAAAGATTTAGAGGTGGTTTTATATGAAACTTCGAGAAACTTTGTAACTTTTAAAGGGGAGGGGATTTAACATGTGGAGTATTCATTAAAAGTTGTACATTTGCGTCTTGTTTTATGCAGTGTTTCGTTGATGAATAGTTGCAAAATGAGGAAGAAGTTAAGCCTATGAGTTTTATACCATATCCAATGATGTTTGAACCCATCCTGAAAGATCGAATTTGGGGGGGGGAGAAATTACATACTGTTTTAGGTAAACAGCAGATTTCTGATTCCATTGGAGAAAGCTGGGAAATTTCGAATGTCCCAGACAACGTTAGTCTTGTTTCCAATGGCGGTTATAAAGGACAAAGCTTAGAAGAACTAATTAAAACCTATCCAGAAGATATTTTAGGTTCATTTATTGTAACAACGTTTGGTTATCAATTTCCGCTGTTGTTCAAATTTTTGGACGCTAAGGAGGATTTGTCTATTCAATTACACCCCAATGACGCATTGGCTCGAGAACGACATGACTCCCTAGGGAAAACCGAAATGTGGTATGTTATGCAAGCGGATCCTGGAGCTCGAGTTGTAGTGGATTTTAAAGAAGGGGTTACCCAAGCCGACTACTTACAACATTTACATACCAAAACACTTCCTGCTATTTTAAATGAGATCCCTGTCAAGAAAGGGGATGCTTTTTTTATTCAAACAGGCACGGTACATGCTATTGGCGGCGGTGTTTTATTAGCAGAAATTCAACAAACCTCTGATATTACGTATCGCGTATATGATTGGGATCGAGTGGATAGTGAAGGTAAAACCCGAGAATTACATGTAGATTTAGCCTTAGATGCGATTAACTACGAGAAAAAACAGGTGGAGCTTTCCTATACTAAAGAAGCTAATCAGGCTAATCCTGTAGTGTCTTGTCCGTTTTTCACTGTGAATCTAATCCCTTTAGCGGAACAATATAAGATAGAGAAGCCCTTAGATCGCTTCTACCTATATGTGTGTACGGAAGGGGCTTGTGAGCTTCAAATGGACGCCTTATCCTGCGGAATTAAACAAGGCCAAACGGTGTTGATTCCCGCATCAGTAAAAAATCTAGTTGCAACTGGTCGAGCAACCTTATTAGAAATATATATCGATTAGACCACCGATATAGTAAAGTTAATTGTACTTTTGTTTAAAATTTAAAATCAATTATTATGGCAAGTGTAAGAGGATTAAAGAAAGATGTACACCAAGTATTAGGAGACATCATTGAAGCAATTTATATTCATGAATTGACAGTAGGAGGAGCTACAGCAGAAACATCAGCATTGATCGAAGAAGCATTAACAGGATTCGATGAATTGATTGTTGATATCAATGCAAAAGGGGTAGAAAATAAAAAAGCTCATTTTAAAGGTGTTTTTGTAAAATTGGAAAACATTGCAGGTCAATTAGTTGAAAAAATCAACAACTTGTAATTAAAATAAAGCTAAAAAAACACGTAAAATCGGTTGGAAGATTGAAAAAGCGTGTTATATTTGCACTCGAAAAATGAGTCGCCGGTGTAGCTCAGTTGGCTAGAGCAGCTGATTTGTAATCAGCAGGTCGTGGGTTCGAGTCCCTCCATCGGCTCAATTTTTTTGAAGATTAAATAGTACAAGACGATTTTGAGTCGCCGGTGTAGCTCAGTTGGCTAGAGCAGCTGATTTGTAATCAGCAGGTCGTGGGTTCGAGTCCCTCCATCGGCTCAATTTTGAAAATTAACTATTGCAAGGCAATTTGATTGCCGGTGTAGCTCAGTTGGCTAGAGCAGCTGATTTGTAATCAGCAGGTCGTGGGTTCGAGTCCCTCCATCGGCTCAATTTTGAAAATTAACTATTGCAAGGCAATTTGATTGCCGGTGTAGCTCAGTTGGCTAGAGCAGCTGATTTGTAATCAGCAGGTCGTGGGTTCGAGTCCCTCCATCGGCTCAAATTTTGAAAACATACTATTGCTAGGCAAGGTAAACTGCCGGTGTAGCTCAGTTGGCTAGAGCAGCTGATTTGTAATCAGCAGGTCGTGGGTTCGAGTCCCTCCATCGGCTCAAAGAGGGTGTCCTAAAAGACACCCTCTTTTTTTTTCTGCAACAGCTTTGAATAACTAACGAATCAAGTACAAACCTTTATTTAGATTGACCTACTATACTTTTTTTGTCTATCTCCTAAGATAGTTGCTTTTGGAAGTTAAACAGATAGTATAGCTTCGCCTAAAAAAGGGGAAATTTATCTTTTTACCGATTTCTACTCTGCTTAGCTGGGGGGGAATCTCTACGACTGTTGAAATGAATTGTAAAAAATAGAGACTCTAGAGGGCTAGAGTGTATGGAGGTAAGGCCGTATCGATATAATAGCTGCGACAGTTTTTTTTGGTAAGCGTAATTGACCAGTTGAAAAAAGATACAAGTAAAATTGTTTTTTATTTTTGATGTTTTGGTGTGATTTTTTTTTATCGTATTAATTTATTTGCGTTTTAATTTAATACTGCATGAAAAAACAATTCATAATTATTTTTATGAGTGCTTGTAGCTTAGGCTATGCACAGATTGGGATAAATACCACCGATATTACCAGTACATTAACGGTACAAGGATCTATTTCTACCAATTATCGCGAAATAACAAATAGAGAATATTACATTCAAAAGGATGATAGTAATATTAGTTATAATGGTAATCTGGGCTATTTAGATGGCGTATTGTATCTACCTAGTAATCAAAATGGCGAGGATGCTTTTGGAAGAATCTACAACATTAAAAATTTAACTACTGATCAATCCTTACAAATTAAAACGCGAGGAAATCAAACATTTAAATTTGGCGGTAAAGAACTTCTTAATTTATCTTCATATACTCTTTATCCAGGACAACATTTGTCTGTTGTTGCAAATAAAGACAACGATTGGGTAGTGTATGATTATGATACGTATGTGAGGAAAAAAGTGAAAATAGATAATTCAATAGCAGAAAATTCAGTTGTCCATTTAGGAAATTTTAGTTTTCGAATTGTACAGCCTAATCTGCCAAGTAGTGGAGATATGTATTTGCAAATTAGGAAAAATTCATTTCGAGCGGATTATATAACTTCTAATACAAATTGGAGTAGTTTAACTCGTAGTAACGACAAGAAAGAATTTCGTAATATTATTGATTATAGCAGTATTAGTAGTGGCTCATGGAAGTATGTACATAAAGACCCTGGTAATAAGACGAATCCTGTTATGAATGCTAAATTTATCCAATCTCAAGTGAGTATTATAACAATTGAAAGTATAGGGGAAGTGTATAGAGTTACTTGTCATGTATTTGATGGATACAATATTGAAAAAAGCGTTATTATCTTAGTTGAGCGATTGGTCTAAAATTTAATGAAATAAAGTGCCAGTCCGATTTGTTCCAGTTTTTGCGATATAACAGACCAGTCCTACTGGTTTAAAAGGCCTAAGTGGTTGTGAGAAGAAAGTTCTCTTTTGTAATTTGCGGTTTCATGTAAATAATTGAGCCTTTCGCTCGAATTAGCATAAGTGCCTCTAACAGGTATGAGAATTACTGTCAGAAAGGATCGAGTGTTTTGAACTAAGATATAGGGGGTTTTAGAAAAAGAATGCTTAAATTTAGGTTTGCTTTAAAGCAACTATTTTTACTTGATCGTAAAGAATTCAACCTATGATATCTTTGTTTTTCGAATCAGAATGGGTTATTTATATTGAAGTAGCCTACTTTCTTATCGCAACACTCGTGGCGGTTCGAATCATCTATGATACTGATTCGATTTCTAAAACACTTGCTTACCTTTTGCTCGTGTTCTTTGTTCCTGTATTTGGAATTATCTTTTATTTCTCCTTTGGTATTAACTACCGAAGACGTAAAATGTACTCCAAAAAATTGATAGCTAATGACAATTATGCGGAACGATTTTACAGTAGAATGCGGGAAGTGCACCTGGATTTACAACAACAAGGACATCCTATTGTCGATCAACATCGATCCTTAGTCAATCTACTATCTAATGCCATCGTAGGAGAAGGACCATTATTGGTTGATAATAATGTGGAGCTTTTGCAAAATGGCGAAACTTTCTTTCCGCGTTTGCTGGAGGATTTACGTGCAGCTAAGCACCATATCCACATCGAATACTATATTTATGAAAATACTGAAATAGGTAGAGACATAGCGGATATCCTAAAAGCTAAAGCGCAGGAGGGAATTGAGGTACGCTTTATCTATGATGATTTTGGCAGTCGGAGTATCCGAAAAAATATCGTTAAAGATTTACGGGCGAATGGGGTGCAAGCCTTTGCATTCAATAAAATTATTTTACTTGCATTGGCTAATCGTTTAAATTACCGCAATCACCGCAAAATTGTGGTCATAGATGGGCAAATTGCCTATACTGGTGGAATTAATATATCCGATCGCTATGATAATAGAAGAAAAGCAGAAAATGACTTCTTCTGGAGAGATACCCATATTCGTATTGAAGGAAGTGGAGCTTATGGATTACAGCATGTCTTTTTGACGGATTGGAACTTTTGTAGCAAAGAGAATATTAACTTCTCTGCTGATTATTTCCCTAAGATTCACATGGGGAAACAAGAAACTCTACCTCTTCAAGTTATTGCATCAGGACCAGATTCGGATGTCCCGTCTATTTTGTTTAGCGTTTTACAAGCCATTCAAGCCACAGATCATGAGATTTGCATTACAACGCCGTATTATATTCCTGATGAATCCCTTCAGGTAGCCATTAAAATTGCTGTACTCAGCGGAAAAAAGGTCAAACTCTTGCTGCCAGGAATTACGGATTCATTGACTGTTAAATTGGCTTCTGAGTCCTATTTTCAAGAACTATTGGAATCAGGTGTCGAAATCTATTTGTACAAGAAAGGGTTTATACACGCAAAAACTTGGGTAACTGATTCTGGGATTAGCTCCGTAGGAACTTGTAATCTCGATCATCGTAGCTTTGATCTAAATTTTGAAGTAAATGTGGTCTTGTATGATATGGATTTTGCCAATCAAATGCGTGATATGTTTAAGGAGGATTGTAAAAATTCGATTAAATTAGAATTAGAACGCTGGAATAAACGTTCGAAATGGCATCGCTTGAAAAATAGCATTTTGCGTTTGTTGTCTCCGCTGTTGTGATTGGGTGAGGGTTAGTTGGGAGTTTGGTGAGGGTTAGTTGAGGGTTAGTTGAGGTTTTGGTGGGGGGGGGTAGTTGAGGGTTGCAAGTTTTATTTCACCTAGTTCATAAATAAATTGCAAAACCGATTGGAACAAACCCTAAAGGACAAAAGCCGAAAGCCAACCAACAACCAACAAAAAAAGGACTCCCTTTCAGGAATCCTCTTTTGCGTAATAATTGAAATTTAGGATAGAGACTTAGAACAGTCCACCTGATCCACCACTTTGTTTGGTGTTTGTATCTCTATATTTTCGTTGTAACGAACGACCTTTTCCGCCGCCAAACGTATAGTTTACACCAATGTAAACGGATTGACTTTCCCAAGTGAACTCACCTGTGGAAGGATAAGGATATTTCGTTTTGAATTTGTAGGACATGGTATTGAAGATATCGTTAAATCTCACGCTGATCCCCAATTTATTGTTGAGTAGAGCATAGCGAGCACCCGCGTCTATTTTGTACATCTCTTGTCCATCAGAGGTAATTCCGTCTACGGCTCCTCTATAGAATCCGAATAAGTTAAAACGAAGGTTTTTCGTTGCTTTGAAGTTACTGTTTAAACGCGCATTGAACGCATTAGCCGTAATATCGCGGAGTACCGTTTGCATAGTTCCTGTTGCATCCAGTTGAGAAACAAACCCTGTTTGTTTGATACTAGAGAAATCAATTGCGGGTTGCATGTCCCACCACGGGGTAACAATAATATTGGCAGATACTTCAAAACCATAGGCATCGTTTGATTTGTAGTTGTCAAACGTCATCAATAAAGCATTTGGATTATCATTGTCTGGATCGTCGTAAATCACGTGATTAATCTCATGGTTGATGCGTCTGTAGTAAACTCCAGCCGTAATACTGCTTCTTTTATCAAACAAACGCGTATAGTTCAATTCTACTGAATTTGTAAACTGCGGTTTCAATTCTGGATTCCCAACCATGGTCATTAAAGGAGTTGAAAACTGACGGACCGGATTGGTTTGTCTGATGCCAGGACGATCTACACGACGGCTATAGCTCAGATTGAACATATCGCTTTCTGTTAGGTTATAGCCCAAGTAAACCGAAGGGTATAACGTCACATAATCATCTTTAAATGTCGAAGCCCCGTCTAATTTAGAATCTACTTTGTAACTCTCTACTCTTGTTCCCAACTGATAGTTGAATTTACCCAAGGTTTGACCGAAGGTAGCATAAGCTGAGAAAATATCTTGGTCGTATTTATTCGCTATTGCCGCTTGTGTGGAAGGAATTAAAGGGTTGTTTGAACTGAAGTTATTGTCTGCTCTTGAAATGCGAGCCTCAGCGCCTAATTCTAACTTGGTATGGTCATTTAATGGATTAACATAATCAATGTTTATTGTAGATAAGGTATTCTCATCGTTGTTTCCATCTTGGTATAACAAATCACTAGCGATGCCTAATTTTGTGAGGTAATCCCCATCCATATCTGCTTTGTTGATGTTGTGGTTCACTTCCACATCTAGTGTATGTCCTTTTTTCTCAAATAAATGTTTATACGCTAGGTTATAGGTGCTAAACGTATTTTTGTTGTCGTATTTCGTTTTTTGAAAAATATCTTCAAAGGAATGGTCGGGATATAGGGTTGTCGTTTTTAAATTAACTGTAGCCGTATTTGTACTTTGATTGGTGTAAAACGATAGGGTATTGTTGTCATTGATATAGTAATCAACCCCAACTTTGTACAAGATGTTTTTGTTTTTATTCAACATATTGATGTCCGTTGGAGAAGCAATATCATGGCGAAACATATCTCCGTCATTTGTTGATTTTCCATCCGAATAACTTGCATTTCCAAAGAAATTTAGTTTTCCTTGTCTGTAGTTGAGGTTTAAGGAAGTTGTTGATTGAATGTTTTTAGCAATCGTCACCCCACTATCCAGGGACCCATTGAATCCATCAGCTGTATTTTTGTGTAAGATGATATTGATAATCCCCGACATTCCCTCAGGATTGTATTTTGCACTAGGGTTTGTAATTAACTCAATGCTTTTAATAGAAGTTGATGGAATTTGTTTCAACAATTGTTCGGCTGACATATTAGTGGGTCTTCCGTCGAGTAAGATACGCACGTTTTCATTTCCTCTTAAGGAAATCTTCCCGTCCTTATCCACGTTAACGGATGGAATATTATTCATAATATCAGAAGCTGTGGCCCCTACAGTGGTTAAATCTTTTCCAACCGTAATAACTTTTCGATCAATCTTTTGTTCGATGGTGGAGCGTTCTGCTATGATATTGACATCCGCTAAAGTTGTTGATTCTGCCTCTAGGTGAATAGTGCCTAAATCAGTGGCATTTGTTAGACTAATTTCTTTGTGATAGGGCGTATAACCAATAAACTGGATGTCTAAGTTATAGGTATCTGATGTGGCAGTAATAGAGAACGTACCATTATCAGCAGTCATACCTCCTGTGATGACGGTATCTCCTTTTTTTAAGGTAATCGTTGCGTATGGAATCGCCTCATTGAGGTTTTTATCTACTACGCGGCCTGTTAGTTTTACCAATCCTTGAGCATATATACCGCAGAAGGAAAGTAGAAAAAATAATAAAGATAGTTTTGAATGCATTGGATTAGTTGAATTATATTTTTGTCTATCTAAATAGACTGATAAACTGTACTTTTGTTACAAAATAAAAAGTGTTAAATAGTAAACAATCAAATAATTTGAATGCAATTGCTTGATTTTAAGTTTGTTATTTGTTATTTAGAAAAAATATAAATGTATGAGATATACTTTTTTTTGTGGTTCAAGCACAGGAAATAAAGAGGTGTATGTTCAACAAGCCTGTGCTTTACTCAACATAAAATTGGCGTAGGGTATGGCGGGGCAAAAGCAGAGAAATGAGTGGCGCGAAAAGAAAAAAGATAGCATGCTAAAAAAAGATTAAAAACACAGTTTATGCCTATTTTTTTCGTATTTTACGTACTTGAGTTTGAATACTAGTTAAAAATGGAAAAAAACAATAATAATATAGCGATTCTCGTTGATGGAGATAACGCACAAGCGAAACTATTGGAGAATATATTAGCCGAAGTTTCAAAATATGGAAAAGTAACTATTCGCCGTATTTATGGTGATTGGACTACCCCACAAATGAATAGTTGGAAGGATTTGCTAAATGATTTGTCATTCTCGCCCATTCAAAAATTCAATTATACTTCTGGAAAGAATTCAACGGACAGTTCATTGATTATTGATGCAATGGATATTTTACACGCTAAGATGGTTGATGGATTCTGCATTGTGTCGAGTGATAGTGACTATACTGGGTTAGCAAAGCGAATTCGAGAGGAAGGAATTTTTGTCATGGGAATAGGAGAAAAGAAAACACCGACTGCGTTTGTACAGTCTTGTGAGATTTTCACCTATTGTGAAACGTTAACGCCTAAACCCGCTAAAGCAGAAAAGAATACCAATCAGGAAAGAAAACAAGTGGTGGAAGAGGAAGATGATACACGTACGATTACTAAAAAAGAAATGCGTCTAATTGATCGGGCTTTTGATATGTCAGTCGATGAAGAAGTAGAAGCCTATATCTCTACCGTGGGGAATAATCTTCGTAAATTAGATCCTAGTTTTGACTCGCGAGATTATGGGTTTCGAAACCTGACTGAAATGTTTAAACATTTAAAGACATACGAAGTGATTAATAATAACGTCAAAGGATTAAACCATCCTTTAGTGAAGAAGAAATAATACATTGTGAAATAAAAAAAAGAAACACCTGTTTGTAGCAATCAAACAGGTGTTTCTTTTTTTTATTGCGTGATGTAAATGGTATCCTTGTTTTTTTTAGCTTTGAAAATCGGAAAGAAAAACGGAATGTATTGCTTCGAATACTAATTTTAGGCCTTTGGTTTTAAAGAGACAAATAAGCGTACAAACGTTTTTTGAAGGATGACAACAATAACCCCAAAAGACCATGAACGAAAGCGAATTAAATAAATTATCTGCTTGGGTGCAAAATAATTATGGGTATGCCAATTTATTGATGTTAGCCCCTATTACTTTTTGGACGAAATTAATATTTGGTGATTTTAAGTACAACAAGTACGAAACTTTTGTGATGACGAGTTTCATCATGGTGGAAGGGATGTTGTTGTATACGCTACAAGTGGTCTTGAATTACTGTTTTCCTTCGTTTATTTTGTTGAATGAATTCGCAACAGGAGTAGTGCTCTTTTTTTATGTAAGTTGGGCAATTGGCCAATTTTACGGCGGTACTAAAGGTAATTATTTTAAGGGTTTTCTCAGTTATATCCTTGGTATGGTGTCTTTTCAAGTTGGGCTATTACTTGTAGGAACTATCCTTGATTTAATATTAAAGATATAGAGAATGAAAGGGTATTACTTACTTCTGGTTGTTGTATTTTCATCGGTCACACTTGGTTGTCAACAAAAGAAAGAACCAAGTGTAGTAATGAATAAGGAAATGAAACCACAACATGATTTAGCAGTCTTTTATCGAAAAGAAATAGAGCAGTTAAAAGGGCAAATGATAGAATATAGGAGGTGGGCTAATAATCCTTATCCTGAATCAGTTGTGAATCAGGTAGAAGAAATCTTAAACGATTACTTTGAAAATATAGAGCATTCAACATCAAAAACAGAAGGAGTAGAAATTATTAAGGCTACCGTTGAACAACTTAATGTATTAAATGAGGAATGGGACTTGATATCTACTGACGGAAGAGAAGTGATTTTGGATATTATTTTAGAAGTAAGTGAAGCAAAAGAATACACAAAAAAAGGAGAAGATATTACGGAGGCATGGAGGATGTGGTGACAAATAAGAGCAATAAATACAAAATAAAAGTGGGCAAAAATTTTTATTTTTCTGCCCACTTTTATTTTGTATTTATTAAACTATTTCTTTTTTTGTAGTCATATTTTTAATGACAGAAAGCAAAATATAAAGCAAGATGATCATTGGAATGGCTAAATAATGCAAAACGGCCAATAGAATAATGGAAACCACTACAAAGCCCAGTTGTAATTTATAAGCCCCTAAGTTTTTTGGATTAATTTTTAACGAAAACAAAGGCAATTCTGCATTCATGATATAGGCACTTAAAACACTGATGATCACCAATACGTATGGATTACTTAGAAATGAAATTACAGCTTCCGAGTTCGTTGTACTTACAATCAAAGGTAAGCTTAAAATGAAAAGCGCATTTCCTGGTGTAGGCAAGCCAATAAAAGAATCGGTTTGTCTGGTATCAATATTAAATTTTGCTAAGCGATAAGCAGCTCCTAAAGTAATTAGGAAACCTAAATACGGAACAACAGCCATATAGTACGTTTCAGGAGTAAGATTATAGAGACCTTGTGTTTCCTGAATATTCGCCAACTGTTTGTAAATGATTAATCCAGGTACTACACCACTAGTCACCATATCCGCTAAGGAGTCTAATTGAAGGCCTAATTCGCTTTTAACGTTGAGGATTCGAGCAACAAATCCATCCCAATAATCGAAGAAAATACCAATACACACCCATAAAAAGGCCATGTGGATATTGTCGTCAAAAGCATAGATACAAGCAATTAATCCTGAACTTAGGTTTAATAAAGTGATGAAATTTGGAAGGTGTTTTTTCATGTATATTTTATTTTAGTCTTCGTTTAGTATAAATAAATGAACTTTATTTCCTAGACAAAGGTATCATAAACTTAGTAATAATAATATCTTCCTCTCCTTTTAGTTTTTTACTATTTTTACAACTTAGTATGAATAATAAATAAAGGTTTGTGAAAAAGCTAACAGTATGTACGTTATTACTTTGCCTTGGGATTACAGCTCATGCACAGAAAGCGAGGAAATACTCCAATGAGTTTTTAAATATTGGGGTTGATGCTGTTGCAATGGGAATGGCAAATAGTGTGGTTTCTTCCAGTGCTGATGTGAATTCCGTTTATTGGAATCCAGCTGGATTAATGCAATTGGAAGAGCAACAAGTGGCGCTGATGCATGCTAGTTATTTTGCAAATATCGCCCAATACGATTATGCCGCATTTGCCATGCCCTTAGATGAGCGAAGTGCCTTGGGGATTTCGATTATTCGATTTGGAGTGGACGATATCATGAATACAACCGAATTAATCGATCAAAATGGAACGATTGATTACAATCGAATTAGTTTATTCTCGGCTGCAGATTATGCTTTTGTTTTATCTTATGCGCGTAATACACCAATTCCGGGATTAACCTATGGAGTCAATGCCAAAGTCGTTCGCCGTGTGATTGGTAAATTTGCCAATTCTTGGGGATTTGGATTCGATGCGGGAGTGCAGTACAAAACCAATTCCGATTGGATGTTTGGGGTAATGGCACGAGATATTACGACGACTTACAACATGTGGAATATTAATAAAAAAGAATACAGCAAAGTGCAAGGCGCAGTGGAAGGTATGAATCAAGAACTACCTGAAACAACAGAAATCACCTTGCCTAAATTGCAAATGGGAGTATCCAAAAATGTCAAGCTTTCTCGTGATTTGAACGTGTTAGCAGCTTTTGCCTTGCACGTGGAATTCGCCGAAACCAATGCGGTTATTTCAAGTGGATCCATGAGTATGACACCTTCCTTAGGAGTGGAATTCGGTTATGCGAATCTCGTATTTGTTCGTGGTGGAGTGGGAAATTTCCAAAACAACAGACAAATGGACAACTCCCAAAAGATGGAATTTCAACCCAATATAGGGGTTGGTTTCCACTATAAAGGGATTCAGGTGGATTACGCTTTGACAGATATTGGCGATCAAAGTGCAGCCATTTACTCCAACGTATTTTCGTTGAAATTAGATTTAGGAATTTTTAGAAAGTAAAAAATGAAAACATTAATCGCGCTGTTCTTCGCTTTGTTTATCATACAAGGAAGTGAAGCAAAAACAGCAGATAGACAATTATCAGATAAAGCAAAAGTAAGTGTACTAACTTGTGGAACAGGAAGTCAGCTATACGCGCTTTTTGGGCATACGGCTATTCGTGTATACGATCCTGCAGAAGGAATTGATCGCGTCTACAACTACGGACTGTTTGATTTTAGAATCCCAAACTTCTACGCTAAGTTTGTCAAAGGGGATTTACTTTATTTTGTAGACTATGAAGGCTATGAGAGTTTTGTAACGAATTACGCCTATGACAACCGCTCCGTAGTAGAACAAGAGCTCAATCTATCTCAAGTACAAAAACAACGCGTTTGGAGCCTGCTAAATGAATCATTAAAAGAAGAAAATCGCTTTTATACGTATAAATTCATTGATCAGAACTGCACCACCAAGGTGGTAGATATCCTAAATGAGGTGTTGCCAACACCTGTGAAAGTGGACATCGAAGGCAATACAGCCGATTATCGTACGATTTTGAATACCTATTTAAAAGAGCGTTACTTCGAAAAATTGGGGATTAACCTGATTTTTGGCAATAAAGTAGATCATCCGTCTGCCTTGTTGTTTTTGCCTGATAAATTCCAAGCTGGACTAGCGCATTCCATGAATGGCGATCAACCCTTAGTCAAAGAAGAGTTCAATATTTTTCAACCTCAACCCGTTAATACCTATGTCTGGTGGAATACCTATTGGTTTGCTTCATTAGTATGTGCTGTTCTACTTGGGGTGTCATTCAATCGCATCGTGCGTTCCATTTACTTTGTCGTTATGGGGATTTTGGGACTATTTTTTCTTTTAGTTGGCTTTTACTCACTGCATAGTGAAGTATTAGCAAATAATGTAGTTTTCTTATGCAATCCAATCTTACTTTTACTTCCATTTGTTAATAATAAAGGGAAAATTAAAAAAATATTAGGATTGATTGTTGTATTGTTGTTAATTCTTTATGCTGTTTTGAATTTATTTTCAGAAAAGCTAATTATAACCTTACCTTTGTATGGCTTAACTCTTGCTACCTTGTATGTAGAGTTTCGCAAGACTAGAGTAGAACGAATAGAGAAAAAATAAGAAGCTATGTTTTCATTTTTTAAATCTAAACCGATTTTAAAAGACTTAATTCCTGATAATTACGTAGATATTCATTCCCATCTAATTTACGGAATTGACGATGGTGCAAAGACCATTGAAGATACAAAACATATCATTTCTTCGATGAAAAACCTCGGTTTTGAACAGGCAATTGCCACTCCACATACTACACCTTTGGTGTGGGAAAATACACGAGAAGGTATTTTGAATCAATACAACAGCGTACAAGAACAACTTCCGGTTGAGTCTGAATCTCTCCAATTACGAGTAGCTTCAGAATATTTGATGGATGAGAGCTTCTTACCGCGCATTGAGAATAAAGAACTTTTAACACTAAAGAACGATTACGTTTTGGTGGAAATGTCCTATATGAATCCTCCGATTCAATTGATGGATATTTTATTTCAATTGAAATCCAATGGCTATGATATTGTTTTAGCACATCCAGAGCGTTATAATTTTTACCATCAAAATACAGCCATGTATAAGAAATTGAAAAAAGCAGGTTGCCTTTTTCAACTCAACTTGCTATCCGTTACAGGTTATTATGGAAAACATGTCTTAGAAGCTGCCAACTATTTATTGCAACAGGGGTTGATTGACTTTGTTGGATCAGATATTCACCACGAAAAACACATCAAAGGATTTGAGGCTAAAGTAGAAGTCAAAGCCATTGAGTTTTTTTCACAAGCGATTGCAAATAATCAAGAATTTAGAATATAAATAAAAAAAGCCACTCGTCTGAGTGGCTTTTTTTATATGGATGGATAATCTATTTTTTTTATAACTATTTGATTTGTAGATGTATTTTTTAATATTGATTGAATATTCTATTTTTTATTTTCAGAATAAGATTTACTTTAGTCCGAGTATTAATTAAAAATAAGGATGATGAGCGAACGGGTATTTTTAGTTTTAGTAAGTGCTGTTTTTTTCACAGGATGTAGTACTAATAATATGAAGGAAAAGGAAGATCAAACAACAAAAGAAGCCTTGTTGGATTTAAAAATTAAGGAGGCTACTAAGGTGTTTGATAAGTATGGATGGACACCTGATTCTAATGTCAATCGAAATAGTAAAGCATTTAGGGCAGAATATGAACAGATGGATTTGGAACAGTTGGATGCTATTCTTCGTCAATTTCACGAGGGAATTGAAGATAAAGCTCCAGATTCTAATCGAGTAAAATAGAGATTTTAGAATTTTAATTCATAAAAAAAGCCACTCGTTTGAGTGGCTTTTTTTATGTGGTGGTTTATTATTTTTCTACAACTTCACCTTTAATTCTCAACGGTACTGTACCGTTTTCGTAGTTTACAGCATTAGATTCTACTGTAATTGTACGGCTAATTCTTCCGATGCTCATGTTGTATTTCACATCAATTTTTCCTTTTTTACCTGGCATGATTGGCTCAGTTGGTTTGGAAGGAACTGTACATCCACAAGTAGAACGTACGTTTGTGATGATTAACGGTTGATCTCCTGTGTTTGTAAAGTCGAACGTACGTAATCCATCGTCATTTCCTCTGATTACCGTTCCGTAATCGATGGTGTTGTTTTCAGCGTCAAACTGAATTTTAGGACCACTTTGAGCGAATGATAAGGCACTAGATAATACTAATGCGAATACTGCTATTAATTTTTTCATTACTATAATTTTTGTTGTTCTGTAAAATTAGAAACTTTTCGAAAACTCGCAAATTTTTTTCGCATATTCCGTTTTATATATACTTTTATAATTGACGAGTAATAATTACTTTTGTACAACACAAAGATAAATAAAACAAAGGGGATAAACAGGGAAAAAAATATTTTTCTACAGTATGGCCTGATGTTTTTTCTTTTTTTTAATAATTAAATTATAGAATAATGGTAATTCCTGCACAATTTGACGCAAAGCAAGTAGAGCAAAAATGGTATCAGTATTGGATGGAAAATAATTTTTTCCGATCTGTACCAGATCAAAGACAGCCGTACACGATTGTAATACCTCCACCCAACGTAACGGGAGTATTACACATGGGGCATATGTTGAATGTTACAATTCAAGATGTATTAATACGTCGTGCCCGTTTAAGAGGTCTAAACGCATGTTGGGTTCCGGGAACGGATCACGCATCGATTGCAACTGAAGCCAAAGTCGTCGCTAAATTGAGAGAGCAGGGAATCAATAAAAACGACTTAACTAGAGAAGAGTTTTTACAACATGCTTGGGAGTGGAAAGAGGAATATGGAGGTGTAATCTTAGACCAGTTGAAAAAACTAGGAGCTTCTTGTGATTGGGATCGTACTAAGTTTACGATGGATCCCGAAATGTCACAACAAGTTATTAAGTTGTTTGTTGATTTGTATAACAAAGGATTAATTTACCGCGGATACCGTATGGTAAACTGGGATCCTGAAGCGAAAACGACACTGTCTGATGAAGAGGTGATTTACGAAGAACGCCAGGGAAAATTATATCACTTGAAATACCAAATCGAAGGTACTTCAGAGTATTTAACGGTGGCAACGACACGTCCAGAAACTATCTTGGGGGATTCCGCTATCTGTATTCATCCCAACGATGAGCGCTACCAACATTTGAAAGGTAAAAAGGCTATTGTGCCGATTTGCAATCGCGTGGTACCAATCATTTTTGATGAGTATGTAGACATGGAATTCGGGACAGGATGTTTGAAAGTAACACCGGCTCACGATGTGAATGACAAGGAATTAGGTGAACGTCACAACTTGGAAATTATTGATATTTTCAATGCTGATGCAACATTAAACGACCTAGGTTTACATTATAAAGGAAAAGATCGCTTTGTAGTTCGCAAAGAGATTGAAACAGAGTTAGCGGCTATTGGTGCGTTGGAAAAAGTAGAAAACTATATGAATAATGTAGGAACTTCTGAGCGTACCAAAGCAGTTATTGAACCTCGATTATCAGATCAATGGTTCTTGAAGATGGAAGAATTGGCCAAACCAGCGTTGGATGCTGTGATGACAACAGAGGAGGTAAAACTATATCCAAGTCGTTACAACAGTACCTACAGAAGTTGGTTAGAAAATATTCGCGATTGGAATATCTCTCGTCAATTGTGGTGGGGACACCAGATTCCCGCTTTCTATTATGGCGATGGGAAAGAAGATTTTGTCGTAGCAGAAACCAAAGAAGCAGCGCTTGAATTAGTAAAAACAAAAACAGGAAAAGCAGATTTAACTGTTGCTGATTTAAGACAAGACGAGGACGCTTTAGATACCTGGTTCTCTTCTTGGTTGTGGCCAATGTCTGTATTCAACGGATTAATTGATCCTGAAAATGAAGAATTTAAATATTATTACCCAACCAATGATTTAGTAACAGGACCGGATATTATCTTCTTCTGGGTCGCTCGTATGATCATGGCGGGGTATGAATATACCGGAAAACAGCCTTTTACGAATGTGTATTTCACGGGAATTGTACGTGATAAACAACGTCGTAAGATGTCAAAATCACTAGGAAACTCACCAGATGCGTTAGGCTTAATTGACAAATTTGGAGCAGATGGAGTACGCGTAGGTTTATTATTGTCTGCTTCTGCAGGAAATGATATCTTATTTGATGAGGAACTATGTGCACAAGGAAAAGCGTTTACAAACAAAGTATGGAATGCTTTCCGTTTAATCAAAGGATGGGAAGTTTCTGAAACGTTACCACAGCCTGAAACGGCAAAAGTTTCTTTGGCTTGGTATGAAGCGAAGTTGCAAAAAACACTAGTGGAAATTGAAGATCACTTTTCTAAATACAGAATTTCAGATGCTTTAATGGCAATCTATAAATTGGTATGGGATGATTTCTGTTCGTGGTTCTTAGAAATGATTAAGCCTGGATACCAACAACCTATCGATGCGGTAACGTACCGAAAAGTGATTGAGCTGCTGGAAGAGAACTTGAAATTGTTACATCCATTTATGCCGTTCTTAACGGAAGAAATCTGGCAACATATCAACGAGCGTACGCCAGAACAGGCTCTGGTTATTTCGTCTTGGCCAGCAACAAAAGCATTTGATGAGCAATTGATCAAAGAGTTTGAGTTTACCATGGACGTGATTGCGGGTATTCGTACTATTCGAAAAGATAAAAATATTTCGTTCAAGGATACGATTGATTTAAAAATCATCAACAACGAACAAGTATCGACGTATTTCGATAGCATTATTTCTAAATTAGGGAATGTGGAAAGCATTGAATATGTGACAGATCAAATAAGTGGAGCATTGTCTTACCGCGTTAATTCGAATGAATATTTTATTCCGATAGAAGGTACTGTCAATGTAGCGGAAGAAATCGCGAAATTGGAAGAAGAATTGAAGTATTTAAAAGGTTTCTTGCGATCTGTTCAAGGAAAACTATCGAATGAGAAATTTGTTAGTGGTGCACCAGAACAAGTGGTAGCCAATGAAAAGAAAAAAGAGGCTGATGCGTTAGCAAAAATAGCAACTATCGAACATAGTTTAGCTAGTTTGAAATAGTATCGAGCAATGATTATAACAAAGGTCTTTCGTTCAACTGAACGAAAGACCTTTTTTTTTATCTTCGTTTGTATGAAATACAACATCCATACCCATCATCAAACAACAGAAGCCAATACCTTAGCTATTGTCAATCAAGTGTTGACAGCGGTGGATTGGCATATTCCTCATTTCTCCTTGGGTATCCATCCGTGGTATATCGAAGAATCTTTGATTGAAGAGCAAATGCAACTGATAGAAAATCACTTGCATCATCCTAATTGCTTGGCTTTGGGCGAATGTGGGTTGGATAAAAAGATTGCTATTCCTTTAGAATTACAAGAAGAAGTGTTGGTTCGTCAATTACTTCTTGCAGAAAAAAATAAAAAAGCTGTAATTTTGCACGTCGTTTCCGCTTATCAAGAAATAATAGCGCTCAAAAAACGGTTGAATCTACAAGTACCTCTTATTGTGCATGGTTTTAATAAACACCAACAAGTGGCTGCAAGTTTGTGGAAAAATGGATTTTACCTTTCTTTTGGACGTGCTTTATTGCAAAGCCCTCGACTACAAGAAACTTTTGCTTCGGTTCCTGAGGAATTTTTGTTTTTAGAAACCGATGATGATGCCACAACGACGATTGACGCTGTATACGCAAAAGCAGCAATAGTACGTCCGGATATCGCCCAAATTATAGAGGCGAATTTTAAACGGATATGGAAGAACGAATACTAATAGAACCGTTAAGGTAATTAATACAAAGAGATAGATGGCTATTTGGCAAGAAAGAGCAGCCTTACTTTTTAAGGAAGAAGGATTAGAAAAATTAAAAAACGCCAACGTTTTAGTTGTTGGATTAGGAGGAGTAGGATCATTCGCAGCAGAGTTTTTAGCACGTGCAGGTGTGGGGAATATGACTATCGTTGATGGGGATACTGTAGATATCACCAATATCAACAGACAACTACCAGCGTTGCATTCAACGGTTGATAAACCCAAAGTACATGTGGTTGGGGATCGTCTTATGGATATTAATCCAGAATTAAACCTCACGCGTATCGAAGAGTTTTTATCTCCCGAACGCACCCATGAAGTAGTAACGGAGGATTTTGATTATGTACTGGATTGCATTGACAGTATCACTCCAAAGATTAATTTGATTTTAGCCGCAAAACGAAAACGCGTAAAAGTGATTAGTGCCATGGGAGCAGGAGGAAAAATGATTGCCTCTAAAATTGTTGTAAAAGACATCAGTAAAACAGATGTATGCCCATTGGCAAAACAAATTCGCAAGCGCTTGAAAAAAGAAGGTATTTCATCTGGAGTCAAAGCGATTTTCTCTACCGAAAAACCAGATGAAAGTAGCTTGAAAATGACCGATGGCTCCAATTTTAAAAAGTCGTTCTTTGGAACGAATAGCTGGATGCCTGCCTTATTTGGCTTGCATGCCGCTGAAAATGTAGTCCGTTATTTATTGAAAAAATAAACAAAAAAGCAGCTGTAAGGTTGCTTTTTTTGTTTTGCTCTTTGATTTTTGTTGGTTGCTTTTTTGTTCGGGTAATCATTTATAAGGATAATTACCTTATAGAAGAAGTGGTTAAACAAATCGGAACGTAGTGAAAATCGGAACATAGTGTAGATTCATCGAATACCAAAACCAATATAAACTAGGTGAGATAAAACTTGCAAACCTCACCTAAACCCTCACCTAATCCTCACCTAATCCTCACCAAACCCACACCAAATCCTCAACAAACCCTCACCAAATCCTCACCAAACCCACACCTAATCCTCACCTAATCCTCACCAAATCCTCAACAAACCCTCACCAAATCCCTCACCTAATCCTCAACAAACCCTCACCAATTCTTCATCTTAAAGTACTTCAAAAGCCAATAATAATTGAAGCACCACAATAGCTACGGATAAAATCCACAGAAAAGCATAGATGCAATATTGGAGCACCGTTGTTTTTTCACCGGCTATTTTCTTTGCTTTTTGCAGCATCAACATAGGAATAATCAAGGCTAGGATAACAAGTGAAATCGAAGCGTATCCCAGGGCGATGACAAATCCATCGGGATAAAACAAGGCAAATAAAATAGGAGGAAGAAAGGTCAAGATAAACGCACTAACGTTGTGTTTCACGCGTGGACGATCTTTTGCCAAATCTTTGATATAATCATTTAAGGCCATTGCCACACCCCAAAACGAAGTAAGGATAGCGGCGGCGGCAAAAATAGTGAAGGCTATCTTAATAAAAGGCGAACTATTGATTTCTTTAATAGCGAAAAGGAGACCTTCTAATCCTGCATTTTCTTGTAAGATGGCACTGAAAACACTACTTTCAATATTTCCTAAAATAGTGAGTTCCCAAATTAAATAGAGGAGTAAAGGGATAATACTCCCAATAAAAAACACCCATTTGAGTTGACGTAGGTTCCCGTCTAAATATTTAACTAAACTGGGAATAACCACACTAAACCCGAATGAAGTAAAAATAATGGGAATGGTAGCCAATACAGGGAGAGGACTTTGCGGTAAATAACGTAGATAAGCCATTTCGATGTGTGGCAGTAGAAGCCCCAACACCAAGCAAAGACAAATCATTTTAACGGAGAATACAATTTTGGTACTATAATCTATTGCTCTAGTTCCAAAGGCGATAATTCCTCCAAAAACAAGTGTAAAGATAATCGCACTGAGTTGAGGAGAAACCTCAAAAGCCAACCACTGTTCGAGGTTGGTTCGTACAATATCTCCACCACCCGCAATATAGGCACTAACTAGGGCATACATTAGCGTAAGCATACTCAAGCCCGTAATATAAGCGCCAGGCTTTCCTAAATACTTTAAGGTTAAGGTGTTAAAACCCGCTGAGGTTTCGTTGTATCGATAGACATTTACTAGCAAAACGGAAGTATAAAACATAGCAAACCAGATACAGAATAAGATGAACGCCATAAATAAAAAACCGACATTAGCCGATATGATGGGCATTGCTAACATTCCTGCGCCTATTGTAGTTCCTGCTACAATAAGAATACTTCCGATTAATTTTTGCATTTGTATAAATTTATTGTTTTTTAAAATTTTGTTCTTCTTCTTTTCTGTCTGATGATAAGGGTAATAATTACACAAGAATCATACCCTTATGAATGTTTTTTTTCCATTTCTTAAAAAAGAAGCTAGAAAAAATAAATATATGTTTTATTTATAGTTTTTGCGCTAAAAATTAGAAAAATTGAGGAGTGAAGGTAGAAATGAAGTGATTTGTTGTTTTTTCTGTGATGGGAACGAAAGGATGCGGTAAAAAAATAGTTTTAAATGTATTGAGTATCAGAATGAAAACTCATTTTTTAGGAAGGAAATACGCGAAAAAAACAATTCATTCCTTTTTTTAGCATAGAAGAAATTAACGAACAATGTTTATCTTTGAGTGAATCAAAAGGGAAGAGCGATGAAGCATATTGAAGAAGAATTACGTGCCAAAGACATTAAACCAACCGCTATGCGAATTTTAGTGCTTAAGTTTCTGAAAGGACAAGAAGGAGCAGTATCACTGGCAGATATTGAAAATAGTTTTGATCAATCGGATCGGGTGACTATTTATCGCACAGTCAAGACTTTTGAAAGCAAAGGATTGTTACACAGTATAACAGCCAATAACGTAACCCGATACGCCTTGTGTTCACCGAATTGTTCAGCGGATAATCACCGCGATACTCATTTGCACTTTATCTGTAAGCAATGTAAAAAGACGATTTGTCTGACGCAAGTAGCCATTCCAACCATTGAAATTCCTGCTGGTTTTGAATTGAGCGAAATTGAAGTGGTTGCTCAAGGCATCTGTGAACAGTGTAAAGCTTAAATACGGCCTTGTTTGAAGCAAATATCTTGCACAATGAGCGTGGCGTGAATCCTAGAGTTTTCAATAAACCACGTATGCGTATTCAATCCCCCACAAACCACACCTGCTAAGTATAAATTAGGAACATTCGTTTCCATAGTCTCTGCTCGAAAGGTAGGGAGTAATTCTACATCATCTTGGGTGGTAATGCCCAGTTTACGCAAAAAATCAAAGTCGGGGCGATACCCTGTTAAGGCTAAGACAAAATCGTTTAAGATAGCAAAGGATTCTCCGTCTTTTTCTACGGTCACACTAGTAGGTGTAATGGCAGTTAGGCGACTGTTGAAGTGCACCTGAATAGCCCCTTCGGCAATTCGATTTTCTATGTCGGGCTTCACCCAATATTTTACATGAGAACTAATGGCGTTATCGCGAACAACCATGGTGACTTTTGCTCCTTTTCGATAGCATTCCAAAGCCGCATCTACAGAGGAGTTACTCGCTCCAACTACCACTACATTCATGTTAGCATAGTAGTGAGGATCATGATAGTAATGTGATACTTTAGGAAGGTCTTCTCCTGGGATCTGCAAGAGATTTGGGAAATCGTAAAAACCTGTGGCTACAATAATATGTGTAGCCTGATAGCTGTCTTTTGATGTTGTTATAGTAAAATGCCCTTCTTTTTGTTTATTTACTTCTAGTACCGTTTCAAATAAATGGATGGATAACTCGTGCAGCTGTGTTACCCTTCTGTAGTATTCTAACGCCTCTTTGCGTCTGGGTTTATTTTCTGCACTGATAAAGGGGATCTGATCGAGTTCCAATAATTCAGACGTTGAAAAGAACTGCATATTGAGGGGATAGTGATAGAGCGAATTGACCAAACATCCTTTTTCAATAATAAGGTAGGACAATCCTGCCTTTTTAGCCTCAATTCCACAGGCAATCCCTATAGGACCACCACCGATAATCAATACATCCAACTGTTTCATCTGCTTGTAAATAAACCCCAAGAGGGCTGTTAATCTTTGTATCTACAAATTTATTGAATTATTTTTGGTTGAAGGAAAGAAAAACGGAAGAAAGACAGGAATAGGAAGTGCTCTTTAATCCATAGAACAAAAAAAAGGATGCCTTTGTGGGACATCCTTTTTTGAAATCGATATAAGTAGCTTATTCGTTTACTTTGTCAGCAACTAAGTGGATTCCAATTTCCATGTCTTTGCTAATTGCCCAATCTGCTGGGTTAAGCGCAGCACCAGAATCTTTATCAGTTGTTCCGAATACTAATCCCCATTCTGTACGGTCAGCTACGAATGCAGCATCCATAACAGCTTTACCATTTTCTACCGTTACTTTAGCAGGGAACGTAATGTTTACAGTTTTACCTAAAATAGTTAAGTTTCCACTTACCATTTTATTTGCTCCTTCAATTGTACTTGTGTGTTTAGCAGCGTCGAAATCTTCTACTTTCGTGATTTTGAAATCTACGGTAGGGTTTTTTTCTACGTCGAAGAAATCAGCACTTTTTAAGTGTCCACCTAATTTTGCTACATCCTCATCAGCATCTACAGAAGCGCGGTCTGGTTGAATTGAATTCATATCTACTGTATAAGATCCAGCATTCAATCCAGTTGCATCAATTGCGATATCTCCAGCAGCTAAAGTTAAGGTACCAAAACGTGGATTTAATCCTCCTTTGTGTCCTACTTTCCAAGTTACATTACTCTCCGTTAAGTTTACGTTGTATTTGTCTCCTTGTTCTACTGCAACTTCTTGCTCTGTTGTAGTTGTTGCTTTATCAGCATTCTTATTTCCACATGATGCTAATGAAAGAGCAGCTACTACTGCTACTGATAATAAAATTTTTTTCATCTTAATTCGCTATTTTGTTTGTTCAAATGTACAATACAAAAATGAAATTACAAGAGATTAATACGCTATTGAATGTTAAAAAGTTGTAAATATGTTTTTTTTGTGAATTAATGACGCTTATTTCCTTGGATATATTTCTAAATAGATGTCTTTTGGGATAAAAAATTGTTTTTTTGTTGTTTGTTCTTTGGCTTTTGATGAGACTATCTTTTACAAAGATTAATTTTCTTACAAAAACAAACCGTGCAATTCTCACCTAAAAGGCTTTTTTGTTCTTTGGCTTTTGGCTTTTGATGAGATTGTCTTTTACAAAGATTAATTTTCTTACAAAAAACAAACCGTGCAATTCTCACCAAATCTCACCAAAAAGAAAACGAGGCTGCCTTTTTTGGTAGCCTCGTTTTCTTTTATAGCTTTTTATAATTCCTTGAATGTTGAGATGATATTCATTAGTTCATCGCCTTGATAGTCTTTGTTTTGGCCGATTGTCCAACCAATAATTTCGTAATTTCCTTTCTTACCTTCAATCATCGTTTGAATCATATACATGAAGTTTCCTTCTTGTGACATGGATAATTTGTAAATTTTTCCAGGTAGTCCATTAATGTGCACGTCATCGGCCTTGATGATTTCATAATCTGGTCGGTTGGCATAAGCAGCTAATGCTTTTTGCGTAAAGGCATTGAAATCTTCCCCTTCGGTTTTCGGTGTTTCTTTAGCAATGATGTACACTTGCTTGAAGGTATTTCCGTACTGAATTACTGCACCAGGGTAAAGATCAGGCATCACCGCTAGGGTTGCAGGCATTTCCATGGTAAACTGATCATCGACCGTTACGGTTTGAGGAGGTGCTACTTTTTGATTGCAACTGGCTAAGCCTAGGGTTACACAAAGAATAAAGAGAAGCTTTTTCATTTGAATACAATTTTAAAATAAACTAGAGCTAAAGTTAAGGCAAATTAGTGAGCGGAGGGTGAAGAGGAGGATTTTTTTTGACTTTGTCACTACAAATGCTAATCAATAAGTAAGTATCTTAGAGGTGAGGATACGTGCGCTATCGGCGTTAAAGGCAAACAATTCGATTATGTTGAAAAAAAGAATACAAATGCTATTATTTGGAGGTATGATACTTGCTTTTGTAGGTTGTGGAAAGACAACAACAAAAGATAGGCTCTTACTAGATAAAAAAGAGTATGGAACTGTCTATTTTGTTAGAGGTACTGTAGATACTCCTATCCCTCTTAGTTGTAATAATTATTTGAATAATTTAGATTTTTTGATTTCTTATTTTAAAATAGAAGATAAAGAGTTTATAAATTCGTTGTTAATGGATTGGCAGACAGGTGATATTGTGAAATCGAATAGTGATTTGGATGTCAGGTATCGAATTGAATTTGAAGATACGGTTATTTGTATTGATGACTTTGGAAACTACGCTGTTGATAATGTGTTTGTTGGTAAACTCAGTAATTTTCAGCTACTTTTAGATTATATTGAAACGCATAGAGAAAGCAGTATTAAAATGAAAGAGGATTTTCCTTTTGTGGATGATAAATAAAACCCACCCCAACCTTCCAAAACGGATCAAAGGGGTTTGTTTTAGTTAACAGTTTACGGTTCACGGTTGAATTAAACTGAAAGCAGCAAACCGCATTCCCGTTAAATTATACAACAAGCAAACGAGTTTCGCTAGATTGTTGTACATTAGAAGGAATTAATCAAAAACAAATAAATATGGCAAAGAAAGTATTGATGTTAGCAGGTGATTTCGTTGAGGATTATGAAGTAATGGTTCCCTATCAAGCGTTATTATCCGTAGGAGTAGCTGTGGATGTCGTTTGTCCAGGAAAGAAAAAAAACGATATCATCGCCACGGCAATTCACGATTTCGTGGGATTCCAAACCTATGCAGAAAGTAGAGGACATAATTTTGTCATCAACAAAACCTTTGATGAGGTGAAACTAGAGGATTATGCTGGTTTGTATGTATGTGGAGGAAGAGCGCCTGAATATATCCGTTTGAATCAAAGGGTAATTACCATGGTGCAATACTTCTTTGAGAAAAACTTACCGATTGCAGCCATTTGCCACGGGATTCAAGTACTAACACCTGCAGGGGTGTTAAAAGGAAGAACCTTAACCGCTTATCCTGCGGTAGGCCCTGATATCGTTGTAGCAGGAGGTGTATACAAAGAAATTGACGCCGATAAAGCCATTACGGATGGCAACCTCACAACCTCTCCAGCATGGCCGGGACATCCCGCTATTTTGAGTGAGTTTTATAAACTTTTAGGGGTGAAAATTGGATAAATGATAACTCCTTATATGCTAGTTTGCGCGGCTAAAACGAGAACACTTGTAAAACATTTCTTATTTTAGCCTCGCAAATTTTTTATTTATGATTTCAGAACAACAATTCCAAGCCGAATTACATCAGATTATCGTTAATGCGCTACGCGAAGATATAGGAGATGGCGATCATAGCTCGTTGGCTTGTATTCCTGCAGATGCAAAGGGAAAAGCCCAGGTTTTAGTGAAAGAAGAAGGAATTATTGCAGGGGTGGAATTCGCTCAAATGATCTTGCGCTATGTTGACCCTACTTTGGACGTAGAGGTTTTCATTTCGGATGGAACACCCGTAAAAATAGGGGATATTGTTCTAACAGTGACTGGATCTTCTCAATCTATTCTAAAAGCTGAACGCTTTATGCTGAATGCCATGCAACGCATGAGTGCAATTGCTACGAAAACACGCGTTTTTGTCGATTTGTTAGAAGGAACAGGAACGAAAATTTTAGATACACGCAAAACTACTCCAGGTATTCGCGCCATTGAAAAATGGGCCGTGAAAATTGCAGGGGGAGAAAATCACCGCTTTGCCTTGTATGATATGATTATGTTGAAAGACAATCACATTGATTTTGCAGGGGGAATCAAAGAGGCGATTGAAAAAACCAATACCTACCTCAAAACCAATAGTAAAGCATTGAAAATTATCGTGGAAGCACGTGATTTAAATGAGGTTCAACAAATCTTAGCTTGTGACAATGTGTATCGTATTTTGTTGGATAACTTTGATTTTGAAACAACGAAAAAAGCCGTAGCTTTAATTGGCAAGCAATGTCAAACAGAATCTTCGGGTAATATAAATGAACAAACGGTACGCGAATATGCGCTTTGTGGGGTTGACTTCGTGTCTTCAGGAGCATTGACGCATTCGGTTTACAATATGGATTTAAGTTTAAAAGCCGTTTTATAGTCGATAAGGAACCTATATGTCTAGAGAAGTTGAGGATAAATTAGACCGAATCCCGGTGCTGAATAAAATTGTCAGTGCGTTAAAACGAGTAAAGTTTTCTTTTCTTGAAGGGTATTCGTTGTATGATTTGATCGAATTGTATTTGCTTGGAATCATCAAAGGTGCTTTTTCCTATCGCGCTGGCTCTATTGCCTTTAGCTTCTTTATGGCGCTGTTTCCCTTCGCGCTTTTTATCCTAAACCTCATTCCCTATATCCCTATTGATAATTTTCAGGCGGACTTTCTCCAGTTTATAGAGAATTCAGTTCCCCCAAATACTTATGAGGCTATTCAATCCATCATCCTCGATATTATGAATAATAGCTACAAATCCCTCTTATCTTCTGGGTTTTTGCTTTCTATTTTCTTGATGACCAATGGGGTGTTTGCCATCATTGGTGGATTTGAATCTTCCTATCACATTACCATTTCGCGCAACATTATTCGACAGTATCTCGTGGCTTTAGCCTTATCGCTAATCCTGTCTTTCTTGTTGATTTTCTCTGTAGCTTTCTACGTGATTTTAGAAGTGTTAATCTACCGTTTTGGTATCGGTGTCAATTGGTTGGTGTGGGTGAGAAACCTGTATTTATTAGTGGTGGTGTTAATGACAACCTCCATTTTGTATAAATTTGGCGCCAAAGAAACCAAAGGAGTTTCCTTTATTTCCATCGGTTCGGTTTTTACCACTATTCTCTATGTTTTAACGTCTTATGGATTCGGAATTTACGTGCTTCGATTTGCGCGATACAACGAATTATATGGCTCTATCGGAACGTTGTTAGTGGTAATGTTCTACTTGTGGATCAACTGTATGATCCTATTATTGGGTTTTGAATTAAATTTAGCGATTCGTAAGATTAAATTGAAAAAATAAGTATATTTGAGTGTATGTCTAATTTAATAACCAAAAAAAGATATGAAAAACGCAATACTTATACTCTTGTTCGTGTTAGGCGGATGGTGTACCACACAAGCACAATCCATCGTAGGGAAATGGAAAACGTTTGACGATCAAACGGGGGACGCTAAGTCTATCGTCGAGATCTCCGAAAAAGGAGGGAAATATCAAGGCAAAGTTATTGAGATTTTAAATCCGGCGAAAAAAGATTCGAAGTGTGAAAAATGCCCAGGAGAGGATAAAGGGAAACCCATCGAAGGCTTAACGATTATCAAAAACTTGACCAAAAAAGGAGAAGAATATACAGGGGGAAGCATTATTGATCCCCAATCAGGAAAAGAATACAAATGTTCCATCAAAACCAATGGAAAAACTAAATTAGAAGTCAGAGGATATGTAGGGATTTCGTTAATAGGACGAACGCAAACCTGGACCAAAATGTAAAAGAAATAAAAGAACAAGAGGGTGTGCCAAAAGGTCATCCTCTTGTTTATTTAGGTTGTTCCAGAAATCAACCACTTATCATTATTGTATTAGCGTATTACTTGCAGGGTGTGTCCATAGTTAGTCTAGTAAAATGAGGCTTTTACTGGACTAACTATGGACACATCATGGACACACTATGGACACACTACAAATAAACTAGGAATAAACGATGCGTAACTATCTTATCAAGGCTAGTTGTTTTTGTTTTGTTAATTGGTTCTATAAATCGAAAAAGTGTTCGTAACTTTCTTAGGTTATGTTTAGTAAGAAAATCAAATAAGATGAGCAAACTAGTTTTAACCCTGTTGTTTGTACTAGGCGGTATATTGTCTAGTCAAGCACAAACAGAATATGCTATTGTAGGGAAATGGAGAACGGTTGATGCAGATGGAAAAGGCAAAGCAATCATAGAAATCAAAGAGAATAGAGGAACCTATACAGGAACTATTTATCGGGTTTTAGATTCGGAGAAAAAAGAGGAGAAATGTGAGAAATGCCCAGGTTTAGATGCTACAAAAAAATATGAAGGCTTGACTATTGTCAAGAATATGACCAAAAAAGAGCGAAACAACTATAGTGGTGGAACAATTTTAGACCCAGAAACAGGTAAAGAATATCAATGCTCGTTTAAGCTAGTTGGGTATAGTACACTAGAGGTAACAGGGGTGGAAAGCATTCTGTTACTAGGAAAAAAACAAACCTGGAGGAAAGAGTAATTTTAAGGGCTTCTTCATCTTTTAACGTAATTTTACTGTTTGATTTAGACCCTGTTTACTAAACTTCTTTTACATTTGAGGAGTAAATGGTATTGAAAATTAGACTATTATCTTGGAAGAGGATGGAGTAGATAGATCTGCAAACCCACAAGGAAAAGGCAAATTAAAGAATCATGATGAAGATTCGGGCTAAAACCCGTATTTTTGGAATTCAGAAAATCAAAGGCTACTTGCTAGCTACTTATAAATTTTAAATCAAATGAATAGAGTATTGGTGTGTTTTTTACTGCTAATAGGAACGAGTTGCATGACGTCAAAATCAACGCATCAACCGTATATGTATGACAATGGACCTGATTTTGTGGTAGAGGGAATGTATCGCATTATCGATGAAGAGGGGAAAATGGGATTTGCCAATGTCAAAGGACAAGTAGTGATTAAACCACAATTCGCTTTTGTATTTCCGTTTAAAAATGGCGTAGCCAAAGCAACGTTTGAAGGAATAAGTCGAGAAGTAGCAGGATCGCGTGGAGAGTACCATTATTGGGATAGTCCGTCTTGGTTCTATATCGATACCAAAGGGAATATTGTGTCTGATAAAACCCACAATTAGAAAACATCTCCTGGCTTTATTCGCTAGCTTAGCGTTGAAATGATTAATGAATCCTACCATGCAGTACTTTGTTGAGGTCATTGTACCTTTAGCTCTAGATCCTACGTTTACCTATCGAATCAATGCGGTTGAGTTTGACTTTATTCAAGTGGGTATGCGCGTTGCTGTCCCTTTCGGTCGAAACAAAGTATATACCGCTTTGGTGGTGGAAAAACACCATCGTCAACCTGCTGTGTATGAGGCAAAAGACATTCATGAAATCATTGATCTTGAGCCTGTTGTTACAATAGCGCAAATTAAGTTTTGGACGTGGCTAGCGGAATACTATATGTGTACCTTAGGGGACGTGTATAAAGCCGCCATGCCTTCGCGCTTACTTCTAGAAAGCGAAACCATTATTCAATGGAACGACAAAGCTACAATTTCCGTTGAGGAGCTGGATGATGCGGAATACTTGTTGTATGAAGCCATGCAAATTCAGGCTATCCTCAAATTAGATGAGGTCATCGCTATTCTAAATCGCAAAAAAGTGTTTCCTGTCATCAACAGTTTGTTGACCAAAGGAGCTATTTTGTTGCAGGAAGAAATGGTGGAAAAATACAAGCCCAAACAGATTCGCTATGTGCGATTGGCTGAGGCTTATACCCAAGAGGATGGCTTAACTAAGCTGATGGAGGTTGTGAGTCGAGCAGCAAAACAACGAGAGTTGGTCCTGAAGTACTTTCAACTTCAAGCCACCCAAAAGAAACCCATTAGCGTTAAACAATTGATCGACGAGGCGGAAACCAGTCAAGCGATTGTCAATGCCCTAATCGAAAAAGAAGTCTTCGAAGCCTACTATTTGAATCACGATCGCGTAATCTTTCAGGAAGCAACGGCGGATGGAATTCAATTGACCGACGACCAAAGTAAGGCCTTATGGGAAATCGAACAGCAATTCAAAGAAAAAGAAGTGGTCTTACTCCATGGGGTTACAGCCTCAGGAAAGACAGAAATTTATATTAAACTCATTGAGAGTTATCTTGCTGAAGAAGGACAAATCTTGTTCTTATTACCTGAAGTGGGTATCAGCACCCAATTGGTGCAGCGATTAACGGCGTATTTCGGCAATCAAGTGGCGGTGTATCACTCGCGTTATTCCCATAATGAACGATTGGAAACGTGGAATCACGTCTACCAGCAATCAGAAAAAGCCAAGGTCATCTTGGGTACGCGATTGTCGGTTTTTTTGCCGTTCCAGGATTTGCGTTTGGTGGTGATTGACGAGGAGCACGATGCCAATTACAAGCAACACGATCCCGCTCCACGTTACCACGGACGAGATGCAGCGGTAGTCTTGGCGATGCAACACAAAGCCAAGGTATTGATGGGCTCGGCAACACCTAGTTTAGAGAGCTATTACAATGCAGAGCAAAAAAAATATGGATTAGTTGAATTGACAAGGCGCTATACCAATGTAGTATTGCCTGATATTGTATTGGTTGACATCAAAGAAAAATACAAACGCAAACAGATGGCGGGGCATTTCTCGGATCAGTTAATCGAAGAAATCAATCACGCCTTGTCCTTAGAGGAGCAAGTGATTCTCTTTCAGAACAGAAGGGGATTCTCTCCTGTAGTGGAGTGTATGACTTGTGGGGCTGTACCCGAGTGTCCACATTGTGATGTGAGTTTGACCTATCACAAGTACAGAAATGAACTGCGTTGCCATTATTGTGGGTATACCTTGCCCATGCCTAAACAGTGTTTCCGTTGCCACAGCGTAGATCTCAATACCAAAGGTTTTGGAACGGAACAGGTGGAGGAAGAATTACATGAATTATTTCCCAATAAGCGCATTGCGCGTATGGACCAAGATACAACAAGGGGAAAATATGCCTATGAGAAGTTAATTGAATCCTTTGAGAATCGACAAATTGATGTTTTGGTAGGAACGCAGATGTTAGCGAAGGGATTTGATTTTGACAATGTAAACCTCGTTGGGATTATGAATGCAGATAATAGTCTGTATCATCCCGATTTTCGAGCGCATGAACGCGCTTTTCAAATGATGACCCAGATTGCGGGACGTTCGGGGCGATTTGATAAAAAAGGGAAAGTCGTGATTCAGACGTTTAATCCGTATCACAACATCATCCAACAGGTCACCCATTACGAGTATAAGGCTATGTACAAAGAACAGATGTATGAACGTCATAACTTTCAGTATCCGCCTTTTTACCGTTTAATTCGATTGACTTTAAAGCATCGGGAGTTCGAAAAACTGAAAGAAGCATCTTTTTGGTTGTACAACAACTTGAAAGGGCAGTTGGGTATTCCTGTTTTAGGACCGGAAGAACCCGCGATTAACCGCATCCGAAACCAGTATATCCGCGTGATTTTAATTAAAATTCCACAGCAAGTGATGCTCAATCAAACCAAAGGACAAGTAAGGCGAATCCTCAAAAGCTTTGAATCAATTGGTGCTTATCGTTCGGTTCATGTAGTGGCGAATGTGGATTTTTATTGATGGTATCATAGGTCAAATTTAATAGGACCCGGTTCGATATATATATCGTGCATTCCCTTCCACTTTTCGGAATTTAAGGGCTGTTTAAAGGATTGGGCTTGATCGATAATTTTCGTAATTCTTGTTTTAGAAGTAATAGCCCAATGATTAATAGGTTGATTAAAGGCTTGGGTTTTTGCAAACATTTCTACCATGGAAAGAACTTGACTCACGTCCCATTGATCTAAAGGTTGGTTAAAGGCTTGTGATCCTGCAAACATTTGATTCATATTGGTGACTTGGCTCACATCCCATCGGTTTAACGGTTGATTAAATTGTGGTGTGTCTCGAAACATACTGCTCATCTTAGTTACTTGACTGACATTCCATTGGTCTATAGGTTGGTTGAAGGCTTGTGCCCCTGCAAACATTTGACTCATACTGGTAACTCGACTCACGTCCCATTGATTTAGCGGTTGATTAAAGGCTTGTGATCCTTCAAACATTTGATCCATATCGATGACTTGACTCACGTCCCATCGGTTTAATGGTTGATTAAATTGTGAAGTGCCTGCAAACATCCTCCACATGGCAGTAACTTGACTAACATCCCAAGGAGATAAAGGCTGATTGAAGGGAGTATAGGCAAACATAGCGCTCATATCCGTGACTTGGCTAACGTCCCAGTTAAGTAAAGGCTGATTGAAAGAGGAATTAGCAAACATGCTTGATAGATTTGTTGCTTGGCTCATGTCCCATTGATCTAGGGGTTGATTGAATGTTTCAGCCTCGTAAAACATATAGGAAAAGTCCGTAACATGACTAACATCCCAAGTAGATAAAGGTTGATTGAAGGGAGTATAGGCAAACATAGCGCTCATATCCGTGACTTGGCTAACGTCCCAGTTAAGTAAAGGCTGATTGAAAGAGGAATTAGCAAACATGCTTGATAGATTTGTTGCTTGGCTCATGTCCCAGTGATCTAGGGGTTGATTGAATGTTTCAGCCTCGTAAAACATATAGGAAAAGTCCGTAACATGACTTACGTCCCAATGATTGAGGGGTTGATTTATTTTTTTTGCCTGAGCGAACATATAACGCATGTTTTTTACCTGTTGCAGATTAGGACAATCAGAAGCTGTTATGATCATCTCTTCTGCTCCAGCAAAAGCGTACTCCATGCTATTCCATTCAATATCCCCCCATTGTTGTATTTCCATTAAAACGTTTGTTCTGGTTTCAGCATTTTTATAGCTATCATTATAGCGTATGGCTTGTAGAGGTGAAAGTTGAAGAGGGGTTAAGGTTAGGCGGTAAATACCTGCAGTAGGTAGAAATAAGGCAAAATCATCACCTCCAATGCCCTGGCCTGTTTCAGCGGAATTGGCTGTGTTGGTCCATTCATAGTAATACTGCCCTTTTAGTTTTAGTTTGAAATTTTCTTCTGCCTGGTCTTGATCAGGTTTACTTACCTTCCACAGGGTAATAAACGGTCTTTTAACGGGGGCTGTTTGCTTGTTTTTTTTCTCCCAAAGGGCTATCGTTTGCTGCATTTGATCGAAACGTAAACGGGTATGATCAAATAAATGGCCCAATTGAAGAGAGGGGTTGATATTCCATTGATGTAAGGGTTGGTTGAAGGCTGTTGCTCCTTGAAACATGCTATTCATATACTTTACGTTGCGAACATCCCATTGACGCAACGGTTGGTTGAAGGCTGTTGCTCCTTGAAACATAGCACTCATGAATACGGTCTGCTCTATTTTCCAACGATTAAGGGGTTGATTAAAAGCGATGGCTCCTTTAAACATACTACTCATAAATAGTACGTTGCGAACATCCCATGCGTTTAACGGTTGATTAAAGGAGGTAGCCCCTTCAAACATTTGACTCATATTTTCTACCTGATGGACATCCCATCGTTTTAACGGTTGATTAAAAGCGAGTGCGCCGTTGAACATATTGCTCATTGTTGTTACCTGACTCACGTCCCATTGGTCTAAGGGGTGATTGAATTTTGTGGCATGTGAGAACAGTCTACTCATGTTTTTTACCTGACTGACATCCCAATGATTTAGCGGTTGATTGAAGGAATTGGTGTAGGAAAATAGACCTGACATATCGGTTACATTACGTAAGTCGGGGGCATCTTGAGCAGCGAGAATCATGTTTTTAGCTCCAGCAAAAGCGTTTTCTAGGCTACTCCAGGGAACATCTCCCCATTGTACAATAGAAGATAGTCGCTCAAATGAAGTTTGTTCGTCTTCTAGATAACTCCATGGAACATCTCCCTGTTGTACAACAGAGAAAGATTGCTCAAATGAAGTTTGTTTATTTTTGATGTGATCTAAGGACCAGGGATCAAAAGGACTGATGATGCGATGCAGCGGAGATGTACCTGTCGGGGTTAAACTCAAGCGATAATACCCCCATCGAGGAAGGTGTAAAGTCAGGTTGTCTGTGCCTGACCCTTGTCCCTTGAGGGTTGGTTCTGATACACTTTCCCAAGTATAGGTGTAGGTTCCTTTTAATTGAAGGTTCAATTCATTGGTGTCCCACAACGTAATGAAAGGACGTTGTGCTACACTAGACAGGCAGCTCAATAAAAAGAAGCCTAAGAAGAAAATATGAAAAAAAAGATTGTTTTTCATAAGTGTTTTAGTATGAGTTGGTAAAAGAAAGTAAAATCAAGGTAAAGTACAACAATAAGAAGAAAAATAAAAAAACAAAGGGGATAATTCGAGCACTAAATCGTACTTTTGTGGGTGTAAAATGAACTAAAAAATACAGAACATGAGCCAGCCTAAAATTGTTGTGTCACAGGATGCAAGACAAAGTGAAGATAATTACGATATCATTTATTCCAATATTTCATTTATCAACCTCATTCGCGAAGAAGCGGAAACAGAAGATCCAGAAGAAGACCGCGTAGATGAACTAATTCCGCATGATGCTTTCTTAAGCTACTATGTGGATTACTATCTATCCCAATATGAAAACGGAAACTTCTCTCAGTTTGTGTACAACACGGGCGCTGATTTAGAGCTCATCGATTGGATTATTGAAGGATTAGAAAAAATGGGATCGGTAGAACACTTAGCCCTTTTGAAGAAGAGATTGGACGTCTTAGAAAATATGGATGAGGTGGTGTTAGAAGCTTTTATTGAAAGTGATTATTTTGGAACCAACCCAACCCGTGATCTTTTAAATGACGATGCTTTCTTTCAAATCGAAGAAGATTTAATTGACTTAAATGCCAATTGGTTGAAGCAACATCCTAATCTTTTGGTGTTATCCATTGAGGAGATGTATGACTATGCAGAGCAATTGTTGGGTAAAAAAGTAGAACGCGAGTAGAAAAGGAAGAATAATTGTTTTTTATAGCAATAAAAGCGAAAAAGCAAAGCAGCAAAAAAGCAAAGAAATAAAAACAATAAAAAAACTTTGGTAGATGTTATATAAAACACTATTTTTGCACTCAATTTTATAACAAAATAAATTTTTATTTTATGAATCAATACGAAACTGTTTTCATCTTGAATCCCGTTTTATCTGAAACTCAGGTAAAGGAAACAGTACAGAAATTCGAGGAATTTCTTACATCAAGAGGAGCTGAAATGGTAGCTAAAGAGGATTGGGGCTTAAAAAAATTAGCTTACGAAATCCAACACAAGAAAAGTGGTTTTTATCACTTGTTTGAGTACAAAGTTGCTGGAGATGTAATCATCAACCTTGAAACAGAATTCAGACGTGACGAAAGAGTTATGCGTTTCTTAACTGTTGCTTTAGATAAACACGCTATATCTTGGGCTGAGAGAAGAAGAGAAAAATTAAAATCTAAAAAAGCTTAATTATTATGTCAACTATTGAGCAATCTGCAAAAGGAAAAAAAGACGGAGATATCAGATATCTAACGCCTTTAAACATAGAAACAAACAAAACTAAAAAGTATTGTCGTTTCAAAAAATCAGGAATCAAATACATCGATTATAAAGATGCTGATTTCTTATTAAAATTCGTTAACGAGCAAGGTAAAATTTTACCTCGTCGTTTAACTGGAACTTCTTTGAAATACCAAAGAAAAGTTTCTGTAGCGGTAAAAAGAGCGCGTCACTTAGCGTTAATGCCATACGTAGCGGATTTATTAAAATAATATAACAAAAACAAGTTGTTGGTTTTCAACTTAGAAACCTAACTTCTTATTCAAAGGACATCAACATGGAAATTATCTTAAAACAAGACGTTCAAAAATTAGGATTTAAAGATGACGTAGTAACTGTAAAACCAGGATACGGACGCAACTACTTAATTCCTCAAGGACTTGCAGTTTTAGCTACTCCTTCTGCAAAGAAAGTTTTAGCTGAAAACTTAAAGCAAAGAGCGCACAAAGAAGCTAAATTAATCGCTGATGCTAAAGTTGTTGCTGAAGCAATAAAAGCAATTGAAATCAAAATCGCTGTTAAAGCTGGTGGAGAGAAATTGTTCGGTTCAGTAACGAATCAAGATTTAGCTGAAGTATTTGCTAAAAACGGACAAGAGATCGATAGAAAATTCATCGCTTCTGGAGTTATCAAACGTTTAGGTAAATATACTGCAACAGTACGTTTACACCGTGACGTAATTGTTGAGGTTGATTACGAAGTAATCGCTGAACAAGAGTAATTCATTTGAATGAAATAATAAAAAAGCCTTCCCTCGGAAGGCTTTTTTAGTTTACAGTTTACGGTTGACGGTTAATAGTAGGTGAACCGTCAACCGTAAACTGTTAACCGTCAACCGTAAACCATCTCCTATGGATATCAAAAAACGATTCGATCGTATTCTCAGTATCTTCATTCATCTGCAATCTAAGCCCATTGTAACGGCTCAGGAATTAGCAGATCGATTTGATGTGAGTCTGCGTACCATTTACCGTGATATTCGCTCCTTAGAGCAAGCAGGAGTTCCGCTTTATAGCGAAGCTGGGGTTGGATATGCTGTAGTAGATGGTTATAAGATTCCGCCAACCTTATTTACCAGAGAAGAAGCATTGAGTTTTGTGGCAGCTGAAAAAATCATGCAGGTCTATGTAGATCCAGAGCTTAGTGAACATTTTACTTCCGCTCTATTTAAGATGAAAGCGGTATTGCGTACCGCTCAAAAAGTAGAAGTTTCCGAAATTACCCCTGCCGTTGTGATGCGTACCGATAAAACGGTCTTCAATAAAAAAGTACCCTCGGCTTTGTCTACGTTGTTTAAGAGTATATCGTTGAAGAAACAGTTGAGTATGGCGTATATCAATGGAGCAGAAAGCGAAGCAACGCTACGTATTGTAGAGCCTATTGGTGTATTTCACGAGAATAGCTATTGGTATTTTATGGCGTATTGTCATTTGCGTCAATCCTATCGTCAGTTTCGATCGGATCGCATTCAATCGATTGTATTATTAGAAGAAAGTTTTACAAAAGAACACGGAAATTTAGAACTGTATTTGCCCAATCGAACAGTAGAACGCAATTTGACGGTTCGCATTGGCGTGAGTAAAAAAATGGCACCCTATTTAGCATGGGAACGTAAATACTATGGATTTACGGAAGAGATTGTGGGAGAAGAGCAGGTGGAAATGCATTTTAAAATGAAGGATTTAGACAATGGGTTTGCTCGTTGGTTCTTGATGTTTGCAGATCATGCCGAGATTTTAGAACCCGCTATATTACAGGAAAAAGTGATTAAACTCTTGGAAGAGAGCTTGCAAAAGCACAAAAAATAAGTCCTTTCACCCCCAAGCGAAAGGACTTATTTTTTAGAAGGTCTCCCAGAAATAAGGAGGCTCAATGCCTAAGGCACGCAAGTAAACGTACGCTTGTCCGCGGTGGTGAATTTCATTGTCAATGAAATAGAAGATGTGTTGTTGGATTTTTAAATCGTAGGATCCAAATAACACAAAGTTCTGTTGGAATTGTGCCTCTGAGAGTTGAGGAAATAATTCGTCAATTTTTACTGTATCCGCATCCCATTGATTTAGTAATTCTTCTTTAGTGGTGAAGCTTGGTTTCTCGTTGAACTCAATGGGTGTATTTGTGGTAATGGAGAGAAGAGAAGGAACAGCGATTGCACTTAACTCTGCACACATAGCGGAGAACGGACGCATTCCACCAAGGGTAAAGTTGAATAAATCCTCTTCTGGAAATGCCTCGATAACGCGTTTTGTTAAAGCGCGTTGTCCTTGCCAATACTTTTGTAGTTGTTCTTTGGTGATAATTTCTGGTCTCATTTGTGGTATATTTTTCTTTGTTATACCACAAAGGTAAATGAGTGGATTGACAACAGTTTGTCAGTAGGTAGGATGGGAAGATTATTTTTCAGCACTTGCAATCTCAAACGTAAAAATCCATTTTATAATTAGTATTTTTGTGTTTCAAAGTAATTAATATGAAGTATTCTCGTCTGACAAAAGAGCAATTTGAGGAGTTACATCCGGAATTTGTGAAATTTTTAGCTGCACAGCAAATCGATAAAAATGAATGGGATAAGTTAAAAGAAGAAAAGCCAGAAGTGGCTGAACAAGAATTAGATGTGTTTTCTGATTTAATTTGGGAAGGTGTTTTAGCCAAAGCGCAATATTTAGAACACTATTCGAAAAATCATATTTTCTTATTTGGATTTGATGAGCAGTACATCAATACTATTGTAATTAAAACTTTACAACAAGATATTGATTTCTTGACCCAAGAAGGCTTGCAATGGTTGTCAGAAGCAGTATTTACAGCCGAAGTGGAAGTGAAACATGGAGGAAAGAACTTTGGTGCAGATCGCAATGCCGAACTCTTTGATATCATTCGCCAAGGGGCAATTTTGAGTGATGGGGTTCTATATACCCAATTTAAAACCATGTTGAATCTGTAAGGGAAGGATAAAATGGAAGTGAAAGATAAAATACAAGCCCTTAGAAAAGAATTAAATGAACATAATTACAACTATTATGTACTAGATAACGCGACGATTTCCGATTTTGAATTCGATCAAAAACTAAAGGAATTAGAAGCATTAGAACAGCAACATCCGGAGTTTTTTGATGCAGATTCGCCAACGCAACGCGTAGGTGGAATGATTACTAAGAATTTTGAAACCATTGTACACCGCAATCGCATGTATTCGTTGGATAACTCCTATTCTCAAGAGGACTTGTTGGATTGGGAGAAACGCATCCAAAAGGCGTTAGGTGATGTGCCTATGGAATACACCTGTGAGTTAAAATACGACGGTGCGTCTATCAGTATTACTTATGAAGATGGCGTATTGGTTCGCGCGGTTACCCGTGGGGATGGGGTGCAAGGAGATGATGTGACGAATAATATTAAAACCATCAAGTCGGTGCCTATACGCTTAAAAGGAACGGATTATCCAAAGAGTTTCGATATTCGCGGAGAGATTATTCTGCCTTTTGCAGGATTTGAACGCATGAACCAAGAGCTAATTGAAATTGGAGAAACGCCTTATGCTAATCCGAGAAATACAGCTTCAGGAAGTTTGAAATTACAAGACAGTGCGTTGGTGGCCAAGCGTCCGTTGGAGTGTTTGTTGTACAATATAACGGGAACAGATTTGGGATTTGAAACCCAATATGAAGGCTTGGAGAAAGCTCGTCAATGGGGCTTTAAAGTACCTGCTGTTTCCAAGTTAGCCACAAGTATGGACGAGGTTTTGGCGTTTATAGCTTATTGGGATGTACATCGACATGAATTACCTTATGAAACAGATGGGGTAGTGGTGAAAGTAAATTCTTTACACAATCAGGAAGAATTGGGCTTTACGGCTAAATCTCCCCGTTGGGCGATTGCCTATAAATTCAAGGCTGAACAGGGAGAGACTTTATTGGAATCCATTGTGTATCAAGTAGGACGTACCGGAGCGATTACACCTGTAGCCAATTTAGCACCCGTTCAATTAGCAGGAACAACGGTTCGCCGTGCTTCTCTACACAATGCAGATCAAATTGCCAAATTAGATATTCGCGTTGGCGATTATGTTTATGTGGAAAAAGGAGGAGAGATTATCCCTAAAATTGTGGGAGTGAATACCGCAGTACGATCAGCAGATTCTCAACCAACGATTTATATTACCACTTGTCCAGAATGTGACACGCCATTAAAACGCAACAAAGGAGAAGCCCAACACTATTGTCCGAATGTATATGGATGTCCACCGCAAATTGCAGGACGTATTCAGCACTTTATTTCGCGTAAAGCCATGGATATTGAAGGACTTGGAGAAGAAACGGTGGTCTTGCTATACAAAAGCGGATTGATTAAGGATTACGCGGATTTATACGAATTGAAAAAAGAGGATGTTTTGCCGTTAGAGCGCATGGCGGAGAAGTCAGCAGATAACCTAATCAAGGGAATTGAAGCTTCTAAGGCTATTCCTTTTGAACGCGTTTTGTATGGATTAGGGATTCGTTTTGTGGGAGAAACCGTAGCGAAGAAACTAGCTCAACACTATAAATCCATTGATGCATTAGCTGTGGCTCCCATGTTGGAGATGATGATGGTGGATGAAATTGGCGAGCGCATTGCACAAAGTGTGATTGACTTTTTTAGTAACGACATCAACAAACGAGCGATTGAGCGATTAAAAGCCTATGGCGTGCAAATGGTCTTAGAAGAGAAAGAATCGACCGTCGTTTCGGATGTATTGAAAGGAAAAACAATTGTAGTGTCAGGAGTCTTTACGCAGGTTAGTCGGGATGAACTCAAACAAATGATTGAAGATCACGGAGGGAAAAATGGAAGTTCTATTAGTTCCAAAACAGATTATGTGGTAGCAGGGGATAAAATGGGACCGTCTAAATTGGAAAAAGCCAATCAACTCGGTATAACAATCTTGACGGAGGATGCATTTCTAGCGATGATTAAATAATTTGTTGTTAAAGTACTGCAAATATTATTAGGCTTTTTCTAACTTTACTTCTTATCAAAGAATTATGTTTAGTACTTTCAAAAAGAAAACATTAAAAAAAGCAATTAAGCATACTGCGTTACCGGGTATATTGTCGGATTTTGACGGAAAACCCAAAACGATTGGTATAGTAATTGAGAAGAGTGAAGTAGCGAAAGTGGATGAATTAATTCAAACACTGCGTGAGCATGGGGTATCAGCAGAACGGATTCACGTTTTGGTCTATACTGGATTGACAAAGGCTAAACAATTGTTGGATCCATCGTTCAGTTTGAGTGATTTTACGCTGACAGGAGAAGTTAAGAGTCAGGCAGTCAGTGATTTTATTGCTCAACCTTTTGATTGGTTGATTAATTTTTATGCAAAAGATATTGTACCTTTACTATGGGTAAGTGCGAAATCGAAGGCGAAATTTAAGGTTGGAGTTGCAACAGTAACCCCCAAGATTAACCACTTTAGTTTAGATATTCAAGAGCTACAAGCGTCGCAATATGCTAAACATTTGATGAATTATATAACTATTTTTAAAACGAAATAAACGAATATGCAAGCGCTAAAAGGTACCGGGGTGGCATTGGTTACTCCATTTAAGAAAGACAAATCAGTGGATGTAGAGGCGCTGCAAAACTTAGTGCACTACGTTACACAGGGAGGAGTAGAATACCTTGTTGTTTTAGGTACGACAGGAGAAGCCGCTACGTTAACCCAGAAGGAAAAAGAAGTGGTAAAACAGACGGTGGTTAAGGCGAATGCGGGTAAATTACCTTTGGTTTTAGGGGTTGGAGGAAACAATACCGCTCAGGTGTTGGAAGAATTAAATCCTGCGAATTTGGAGGGGTTTGACGCTATTTTATCGGTGTCACCTTACTATAATAAACCGACACAAGAAGGGATATACCAGCACTTCAAAGCGATTGCACAACAAAGTAGCTTGCCTATTTTATTGTATAATGTACCTGGGCGTACAGGAAGTAATATGAGCCCGAAAACAGTAATCCGCTTGGCAAATGAATTTTCGAATATCGTCGGAATTAAAGAAGCCGCAGGAGATATTGTGCAAGGGATGGAGTTGATTAGACAATCGACCCGTGAGGATTTCTTGGTTATTTCTGGAGATGATGCGATTGCTTTACCGTTAGTGTTAGCAGGAGGAGCAGGAGTAATTTCTGTTATTGGACAGGGAATTCCACAGCCGTTTTCAACGATGATTCGCCTGGGACTAGAAGGAAAGCTAAAAGCTGCTTTTGATTTGCAATACCAAATGATGCCGATTATAGATCTAATTTTCGAACAAGGAAATCCAGCGGGAATTAAAGCGGTATTGAGGCAAGCGGGTGTGATTGCAAATGAATTGCGACTGCCTTTGGTTCCGGTGGATCAAGAATTAGCGCAACGAATAGAAAAAGAATTAGTAAAACTCAAAAATTAAGAACTATGTTATCGAAAAAATTGCAAGATGCTTTAAATGGACAGATCAAAATAGAAGGTGATTCATCTCAAATTTATTTAGCGATGGCAACTTGGGCGGAAGTTCAAGGGTTTGAAGGAATCGCTTCTTTTATGTATGATCAGTCGAATGAAGAGCGTACACATATGCTCAAATTGGTGAAGTACATCAACCAAAGAGGAGGAGAAGCAACCATTCCAGCGGTAGCTAAGCCTGAATTGGATTATGCTTCATTTAAAACGCTTTTCACGCAACTTTTTGCACACGAAGTATTCGTGTCTAAGAGTATTAATGAATTGGTGCACATTGCTTTGGAAGAACGCGATTATGCTACACATAATTTCTTGCAATGGTATGTTTCAGAGCAAATCGAAGAAGAAGCAACAGCGCGTACGATTTTAGATAAAATCAATCTTATTGGAGATGATAAAGGAGGACTTTATTTATTCGACAATGATATGAAGAGCTTTAGAGGAGATGCAGGTGCGACTGCAGCTACAGTTTAAACTCCACCTAAAAAATAAGAGCTAAAAAAAGATGCCCATATGGCATCTTTTTTGTGTCTGTAAGTAGGTGTTTGTTTGAACCAGCGCATGAATTTGTAGCCAATAAGATGGATTGCTTACTAAAATAACTTGTTAAAATAAAACAAAAAAGACCTTTTTTTCTTTTTAGTAAAGAAAGGTTTTTGTATAATGCAATTATATAACTAAATTTGCAGTTGCTTTTGAAGTACAATAACTCAAACAGGTGATTGTTTAATACCGAATAAACGAAATGAAAAAATACGTCGGATTATCTCTTTTGGCTTTGGCTTTTGTAGGATGTTCTCCTTTGCAAAAAGCCATGAAATCAGAAGATTTAGAATTTAAAAAAGAGGTTGCAAATCAATATTTTGATCAACAAAAGTATAGAAAAGCGATTCGATTATATGAACAAGTAGAGACTTCTTTTCGAGGTCGACCAGGGTATGAGGATATGTACTTTAACTTTGCTGAGGCATCGTATTTGACGAAAGATTATATGTTAGCAGCAGAGCGATTCAAATTATTTGCGGCAACGTATCCAAGAGCAGAGCGACGTGAAGAAGCTTTGCTAAAAGAAATTAAATGTGGTGTGGAATTATCACCTGTTTATTCGTTAGACCAAACGATTACGGATGCGACTATAGGTAAATTACAAAAGTTCATTGACCAATATCCAGAGTCCAATTTTGTTTTTGAAGCCAATTCAATTATGAGTGCAATGAATAAAAAGCTGGAGAAAAAAGCTTTTGAAAATGCAAAACAATTGAATACGATTGGTGCTTATACAAGGAATTACGGTTCTGCTATTGTTGCTTTGGATAATTTTATCTACGATTTTCCTGGAACAGAATACAAAGAAGAAGCCTTATATTATAAATTCGATTCAGCCTATAAATTGGCAATGAATAGTGTTTATAGTCGATTGGAAGAGCGATTAAACAATGCAAAAGGAATGTACGATGCATTGATTCGCTTTAACAGCGAAACCAAATACAAAGAGAAAGCAGATAAGATGCTTGCAGAAATAAACACAGAATTACAAAAAATTTCAAAATAACCGAAGCGTAAAATGGATTTAAAGAAAACAACTGCTCCAGTAAACACAATTACTTATAACAAAAGTAAAATTGAAGAGCCAACTGGTAATATCTATGAAGCTATTACTATTATCGCAAAAAGAGCCAGTCAAATCAACGTTGAAATTAAAAACGAATTGATTGATAAGTTAGAAGAGTTCGCTACTAACAATGACAGCTTAGATGAGGTTTTTGAAAATAAAGAGCAAATTGAAGTATCAAAGTTCTATGAAAAACTTCCTAAAGCTCAAGCCTTAGCGGTAGAAGAATGGTTGGAAGGAAAAGTTTCATACAAAGAAGTTAACCAATAGCATATAGTAAAACATGTCAGTGTTAAGCGGAAAAAAAATAGTACTAGGTGTAACTGGTGGGATTGCCGCTTATAAAACGGCAAGTTTAGTGCGATTACTTAGTAAAGCAGGTGCCGAAGTCCAAGTGATTATGACACCTGCTTCGCATCAATTTATTACCCCGTTTACTTTATCTACTTTATCCAAAAAACCGGTGTATACCGAGTTTTTTAATTCAAAAGAAAGTGGAACATGGAACAATCATGTTGACTTAGCGCTTTGGGCGGATTTGATGCTTGTTGCCCCAGCAACAGCGAATACTTTAGCTAAAATGGCACATGGATTATGTGGCAATCTACTTTTAGCGGTTTATATGTCTGCCAAATGTCCGGTCTATATAGCGCCTGCTATGGACTTAGATATGTATATACACCCGTCAACAGCACAAAATTTAGCAACCTTAACTTCCTATAATCACGTGATAATTCCTGCAGAAGAAGGAGAATTAGCTAGTGGATTAATTGGAAAAGGGAGAATGTCTGAACCTGAGACGATTGTTGCAGTGCTCGAAGCATCTTTAAGTAAAGATTTACCTCTTCAAAATAAAAAAATACTAATTACGGCAGGTCCGACATACGAACCGATTGATCCCGTGCGTTTTATTGGGAATCATTCCTCTGGAAAAATGGGCTATGATATCGCCAAAGAAGCAGTCAAGAGAGGAGCAACAGTACTCTTAGTAAGTGGTCCAACCAACCAAAAGATAGAAGACTCTCGCGTACATGTGATTCCTGTGATATCAGCTCAGGATATGTATGAGGTCTGTCATCAGTATTTTGACGAAGTAGATGTTGTTGTAGCTGCAGCTGCTGTGGCAGATTATCGTCCTAAAGATGTAGCAACACAAAAAATAAAAAAGAAGGCTGATGAGTTTAGTATAACAATGGATAAGAATCCAGATATACTAGCTTCTTTAGGTGCGATTAAAAAACAACAATACCTGATAGGTTTTGCTTTGGAAACAGAAAACGAAGTGGAGCACGCCAAGGAAAAGATTGTCAAGAAAAATCTCGACTTGATTGTGTTAAACTCGCTTAATGATACAGGTGCAGGTTTTGGAAAACCAACCAATAAGGTTACCTTTATTGATCGCGCTTTTCATATTGAACCCATGGAGTTAAAATCAAAAGAGGCGGTCGCTCAAGATATTGTCAATAAAATCATGCAACACTATGAATAAACTTTTTGGACTTTTTGCTTGTTTTTTTCTTTGGATTGGCACAAGTCATGCACAAGAATTAAATGCTAATGTTAGTGTGAATTTTGCACAAGTAGGAAATACACATCAAAACTATTTTCGCACCTTAGAAAAGTCTTTAAAAGAATTGTTGAATCAAACGACGTGGACCACTCAACGAATCAATTCCAACGAAAAAATTGATTGTACTTTTTTGTTGACCGTGAACTCGTTTGATAATAATGCTAATATTTCAGGTACCTTACAAGTACAGTATGGTCGGCCTATTTTCAATACCACTTATACAAGTCCCGTACTAAATTTTAATGACAAGGACATGGCTTTTAGCTATACGGAGTTTGAACCGTTGCGCTATAGTGCTGGGACGTATGAATCCAACTTAATTTCGCTAGTCTCTTTTTATGTTCACGTTATCTTAGGGATGGACGCGGATACGTTTGCAAAAGAGGGGGGAAGCGCCTATTATCAAGAGGCTTCTGTTATTGCTTCTATGGCTCAGCAATCGGGAGTCAAAGGATGGAAACAAGGGGATGGTACTACGACGCGTTATACGTTAATTAATGACTTGACTTCGGGAGCAAGCAGACCTTTTCGCGAGGCTTTGTATACTTATCACCGCCAAGGATTGGATGTGATGAGTGAGAGCTTAGAAACAGGACGAGATGGTGTGTTTAAAGGATTAGAAGGATTGAGACAGTATAACACTGTTCGCTCTAATTCACTTTTAGTGCGCGTATTCTTTGATGCAAAAACAGAAGAATTATCCAACTTATACACAGGAGTTGCCGACAGAAACAAGAAGCGCGTAGTTGAAATATTACAGGCAATATCTCCCCTAAATGCTTCTAAATGGAATAATTTATAAGTATCTTTCAGCTGTAAAATTTAATCTTCTCGGCTTATGCTTACTTCATTGAGTATAAAAAATTTCGCTTTAATCGATCATTTAGAAATTGATTTTTTTAAGGGCTTCTCTATTATCACTGGTGAAACTGGTGCTGGAAAATCAATTGTATTGGGGGCATTAGGTCTTTTACAAGGAAAACGTGCAGACTTAGGTTCTCTTAAGAATAAAGAAGACAAATGTGTGATTGAAGGACACTTCAGTGTAGAACCCTATAAATTAGAAGAATTGTACTCTTTCTTGGATATGGATTATGAACCCATAACCATCATCCGAAGAGAAATTTTACCTTCTGGGAAATCTAGGGCTTTTGTGAATGATTCACCTGTAAACTTAACGGATTTACAAGAGCTAAGTGCTGTCTTGTTGGATATTCACTCCCAACATCAAACAAGCGAATTAAGCGAAGAAACCTATCAAATCAAAGTAATTGATGCTATTGCGAAGAACGAAGAAATCTTAGAAGCCTATCAGAAACAATTGAAAGTTTATAAGGCTGCAATTCAGGAGCTTAAGCAACTAAAAGAGGAGGAAATTGAGCTACTCAAAGAACAGGACTATAATGCTTTTCTGTTGGAAGAGTTAGAGGCTCTTCAGTTGGCAACGATTGATCAAGCAGAACTAGAAAGTGAGTTTGAAAAGTTAAATAATGTGGAGCATGTACGTGAAAGCTTCGCCTATGCTACGCAAATTTTAACGACAGATCAAATGGGAGTCATTCAAGGATTAAAAGAGTTGCGCCAAACGCTACAGAAAATAGCTGCTGTTTCGAAAGACTATGAAGAGCTGTACAACCGTGTGGTAAGTGCAGAAATTGAATTGGCTGATTTAGCTAATGAGATTGAGCGCGAAGTAGACCATGTCGTGCTAGATCCTGAACGGTTAACAGTTTTACATGAGCGTTTACAAGTGTTGTATGCATTACAAAAGAAACATCAAGTAAATTCTGTTGAAGAATTGCTCGCTATTGAAACTGCGTTAAATGACAAAGTATTTAAAGTAGGGGATGTACAAGAAAGAATTGCCACAATAGAAAAACAAATCGCTACTTTTCTTGCGAAGTTAGATGAATTGGCAGAACAGTTGTCTCAAGCAAGACAGCAGGCGATTCCTGCGTTACGTGAACAATTGGTTGAAATCCTGACCTTAGTGGGAATGCCTCATGCTACGTTTCAATTTGACTTTAAACAAGTTGATCAGTATTTAAACAACGGAAAAGATCAGATGCAATTGCAATTTTCAGCTAATAAAGGGATGGATTATGGCTTGCTAAAAAAAGTGGCGTCTGGTGGAGAATTATCGCGTATAATGTTGGCGATTAAAGCCATTTTAGCACGTTATTCTAATTTGCCAACCATTATTTTTGATGAGATTGATACCGGAGTGTCTGGTGAAGTGGCGGATAAAATGGGAGTAATCATGAAAGATATGAGTACGTTGATGCAGGTATTTGCCATTACGCATTTGCCACAAATTGCTGCCAAAGGACATCAACATTATAAAGTATATAAAGCCTCAGAGGGCGATTCTACAACGTCTAAATTGGTTCAGCTAACCCCAGAACAACGCGTGGATGAAATTGCTCAAATGTTGTCTGGAAAAGATATTACAGCCTCTGCTTTGCAACATGCGAAGGAGTTGTTGAATAGTTAACGGTTAACCGTAAACATAAAAAAAGCGACAAGAAGATTTATCTTCTTGTCGCTTTTTTTATTAAGACTTCGGTTGTTCAAAAATCGTATGGGTTGCTTGTTGTTTTTCAATGACTCTAAAGTAACCCAAGGCTTCTTTTTTGGGGGTAGTTAGATTCTTTACGTTTCCAGTAATTTGCCCACTAGGAACCTGAAAAGGTCCACCGCCATTATTTATCGCATCAGATAAACGCATGGTGAAATCGTAATAATTTCTAGAAATTTGCCCCAATTCGAAATCAATCTGTTCTCCAATTTCGATGTCTTTATCAGCAATGAACATGGATTCCATTCTATTTTCCTTGGAGTATTCATTGGATAGAACTACAGGATGAGGACGTTTTCTAGGTTCGTTAAACAAGAGATAATAGTAATTTAAGTTTTCATTTGCTCGAGGTACATCTTGATAATAAATACGTAGCACATAGTAATCATCATTAAAAAATGTTTCTCTTGTTTGTTTTACTTCTAAAATTTCAGGACTTGATCGATAGGCTTCCGTAGCTTCATACAAGTCGTTGTCATATTCAATTTTTAATTTGAAGCTATCTCCGTCATTTGGTTTGGCAATTTCTGTTGAATAATAACGTCCTGTTTGTTCTAATTCTTGGAAGAGGTATTGATTCCCTTCCTTGTCAATTAGGTGAACGCGAGCGTTGTTTACAGGAGGGATTTCCAAATTGAAGTAATCAGTAGTCAAGCTTAGTTTGACAAATACGGTATCGGTGATTCCTACTTTGTTAAAATCTAAGTTTCCTTCTACCACTAAACGCGGTTCAGCAGTAGGTAAATCAATATCAATTATTTCGGTACAAGAAGTAAGAGATAGCGCGAATACAAGAGTGATATAATAGAATGCTTTCATTTTACTTAGAATTTAAAATTGTACGTTACACTTGGTACAAAACCAAAAATAGACATTTTTTCCGCCTCATTTTTTCCGCGGATATCTTCATTTTCTCGGAAGGAAATTGAAGCGGCATTGTATCGGCTATATAAGTTGTAGATACCAAATACCCATTCGCCTTTCCAGCGTTTCGTTGCGTCTGGTTTTGGAGTATAGGTTGCGGATACATCCAAATGGTGATAGGCTGGCATCGTATTGGCATAGCGATCACCGAATTTAGGAACGCGTAGGCCTAAATATTCATATTGTCCTTCTGGATAGGTGATGGGACGACCAGATTGTAGGGTGAAACTCGCACCAAAGGTCCATTTCGGATTTAATTCGTATAGGGCTGTAATGGATAAATCGTGTAATTTATCATAAGAAGCTCTATACCATTCCCCGTTGTTGATTCCTGGTTCAAAAACCGTTCTTCCGGGTGTGCGTTGTTCAGCTCTGGATAGGGTATAGGCCACCCATCCCGTTAGTTTACCTAAGTTCTTTTTGAAGAGTACTTCCAAGCCATAAGCTCTAGCTTCCCCGTTTAAGATGACGCGTTCAATCGCTTCGTTTCCTACTAACTGTGCACCATCAATATAGTCAATACTGTTTTTTACTTTTTTGTAAAACACTTCGGTTTCCAAGCTATACATGCCATCCGTAAAGTTTTGGAAGTACCCTAAAGCAACTTGATCTACTAGCTCGGGGTCAGTATATTTACCACTAGGTGTCCAAATATCCAAAGGGGTGGGGGCAGCCGTATTAGACATTAAATGAATGTATTGTGTCATGCGGTTGTAACTCGCTTTAATCGATTGATTGTCGTTGATGATATAGGCAACGCCTAAACGAGGCTCAAGATTATTGAATTGCTCAATTGATTTATTCCTTTTGTAATAGGTGGTTTCTAAGATATCTGCCATCCTGTATACGCCCAATTGTTGGTCGTAAGCAACGGGTTGATTATTGGCATACGTATGTTCAATTCCCTTGCCTTTCGCATTAAAGTGAGAGAAGCGCAAGCCATAGTTTATACTAAAATGTTGCCCAAAACTTTGTTCCGCTTCCGCGTATACACTGCTTTCAGCCGCATATTTGTTGTCTATTTTTTTGTAGTTGATTGATGAATCACTCTTCGTTGGTTTGATGGTTCCTGGGTAGAAAATATATTCGGTGTGTCCAACCCCATAGCGCAATTGTAACGCAGGATTGATATCGTGTAAGAAATCGTATTTTAATTGAGCACTTTTAATTCCATTGGTCCAATTAAAGCCTACTAAGTCTAGATCTAAGTCATAGGTGTATTGGCTCGTAGATAATGACAGCGTTCCTGCGAGGTTATCGTTGTATAAGGTTTGCCACTCTAACGTAGCTGCAAGATTACCAAAGCTGTTTTTCATTAGATCCGTAAAGCTAAATACATCCATACCGTAATAGCCAGAAAAGTTGATTTTGTTCTTTTCATTGAGATCAAAGCTTAACTTGGTATTGATATCATAGAAGTAAGCCGAGTTTTTGTTGTCGGATAATTTCATGAACAAATGCGCATACGAACCACGTCCAGCAATTAAAAAGGAGGATTTTCCTTTTTGAATGGGACCCTGTGCGAGTAAGCGACTTGAAATTACGCCAATTCCTCCTTCAAAGGTATAATCTTCTTTATTTCCCTCTTTTTGAACCACATCCAAAACCGAAGAACCTCTTCCTCCAAAACGAGCAGGAATCCCTCCTTTATAGAGTTTTAGATCGCGTATAGCATCCGAGTTGAATACGGAAAAGAAACCAAATAAGTGAGATGAACTATATACGGTAGCATTGTCCAATAAAACGAGGTTTTGTCCTGCACTTCCGCCACGGACATTAAATCCAGCAGCCCCTTCTCCTGCATTGGTAACACCTGGAAGTTGAAGAATCGATTTTAAAATGTCCGTTTCTCCTAGTACGACAGGCATCTTCTTGATTTCTTCTGTCGTTAATTTGTTGACACTCATCTCAGGTGTACGGATATCTGCTTTGTTTCTATTTTGTACAATAACCACTTCTGAAAGTTCAGCATTGTCTTTAGCCAATACCACATCTAGGGTTTGATTTTTCGTCAAGTTTACGTTCTTGAATGTGTCGATATAACCCATGTAGGATATTTTTAAGGAATAGGTTCCTTCTTTTAAGGAGATGGAATACTGTCCTTTTTCGTTGGTAATGGCTCCATTATTAATTTCATTAATGTAAATTGTGGCTCCGATTAAAGGTTCTTGATTGTCTTTTATGGTTCCTTGTAAAAGGTAAGTCGATTGTCCTTTTACTCCCATTGTGATAAAGAACAAAGCACAACAAAAGAAGGCTGTTCTAAGTTGACAAGATAACATCATAGTTTAATCATTAATTCGAGTACGAAAGTAAATAAGTTTTACTTGTATTTGGGTAAATAACGTATCAAAGACAGAATTATTATCTTAATGGTTTTTGTATAAGTTTTTTGCAGTCAATGTGTTGGATGGAGTATCTTTAGTCCATAAACAATTTGACATGTGGAGATGGTATTCTAATATATGGTATCGCAATATTTTTGGACTATTGACCCTATGTCTCATTTTTGGTTTTATTCAATATACGAGTATAGGCGATAAAACCATTCGTGAGATTGTGTTGGAAATGGTTCCTGCTATTACGCTGATTTATTTCCTAATCTATATTAATAATGTATTCATTATCAAGCGTTTTTTGCTGAATAAAAAGTATGAATCATTTTTAATTTGGTTTGTGGTGTATGTAGTATTTAGCGTGTTTTGCTTGAGTCAATATTCGTTGTATACAGGCGAATTTAAGTCCTTGATTCTCGAAATTACCAATACGTTATTTTTTACTATATTGGGTACAGGAACCTATTTTATTCACCAATGGGCCTTTCAAAATATAACGTTGCGCGAGCGAAAGTTAGCCAATACGGTAGCGGAATTAGACTTTTTAAAAATGCAGTTGAACCCGCACTTTTTGTTGAATGCCATGAATAATTTATATGGCGAAGCCTTGACCAATCCCAATGATACACCCAATCGAATATTGCAACTCTCTCATTTGTTTCGCTATCAAATTGAAGCAAGTAAAAAAGAAGAGGTGCGATTGGAGTTAGAAATTGATTTTGTCAATGAATATTTAGATTACTATAAGTTTTCTAGTGATACCCTAGTGGTTCATATTGATTATCAAGGAAATTTAGAGTCCTATAGTGTGCCACCGTTGTTGTTTTTTAGCTTGGTTGAAAATGCAGTGAAGTTTAGTTTACAAACGGAACAACCAGCAATTGCAATTCAATGGAAAGAAGAAGAAGAAAAGATTTACTTTGAAATTACCAATAGCTGTCTGCCGATTGATAAACAGAAAAAAGGAACAGGATTGGGATTGAATAACCTCAAAAGACGATTAGAAGTATCAGGAATTAACGCTCGATTTAGTGTAGAAGGACAAAAGAATAGTTATAAAGCAAAACTGACATTATGGGGATTAAATACAACTGTCTAATAGTAGACGATGAAAAACCAGCACATCAAGTTTTGATGAGTCACATTAAACAATGTGAAGATTTAGAGTGTGTGGGAAATGCTTTTTCAGGTAAAGAAGCGTTGGCTTTTTTACAGCGAAATGAAGTGGATATTCTCCTGTTGGATATCAATATGCCCTTAATTTCTGGATTGGAGTTTTTGGATATGTTAGCCGTAAAGCCCATTACCATTATTACGACAGCTTATTCGGATTTTGCATTAGAGTCCTATGAAAAGGATGCGGTAGATTATCTGTTAAAACCCATTTCCTTTGGCAAGTTTTTAAAAGCGATTGAGAAAGCAAAAATATTTTGTAAAAATAGAAAAGACTCCACAGAAGAAATAAGAGAAAATGTATTGCGAATAAAAGAAGATGGAATGGAGGTTTTAATTGATGTGGATGATGTACTCTTTATTGAAAGTGCGGGGAATTACATCAAAATATTTGTAGAACATCGCAGTAAAAGCTATTTTGTGTATGGTTCTTTAATTAGCATCAAAACAGAATTGCCAGACCATTTTATTCAGGTTCATCGCTCTTTTATTGTAAATCGAAAGCAAATAGTAAAAAAAGAGTTAGGCAAAGTTACACTACAATCGAATATTGACATTCCTGTAGGAAGAAAATACCAGATTTTGATTGAATAATTGGAAATGGGAGATAGGAAAAGGGAAAAGGGTGGTTTTTTCCGAATAGATGATTGATCTACAAAGAAAAATGTATAGCGTCAACTATCAACTGTACACCGTTAACTGTACACCAATTTCTTTTTGCGTTTTCGTTGGCCTAGCATACTAATCGTGATGCAACCGAAGGCGAATGAAAGTGATGCCAGATTGAGGGTTTCTTTATAGAGAAATCGATCGATATTTTGCACGAGTAGTATCATACCGACGACCAAGAATAAAAAGAAGATACTTCGAGAGAAGGAGGTTGAAAAGCGTTTCATAATCAAACTATTTTAGGTTAACAAGTTTAAATATAGCGAATTATGTCGTGTTTTCAAAAAGAAAGGGAAAGAAATAAAAAAAGAAGAGTGGTGTAAAAAGAAAAAGTCTGCCGATGTTCGACAGACTTTTTTATGTTTAAAACGAGAATTCGTTTTATATTATAAGTGGATTACTTCACCGTAAGCATCAGCAACAGCTTCCATCACGGCTTCACTCATGGTTGGGTGAGGGTGAACTGCTTTTAAGATTTCATATCCTGTCGTTTCTAATTTACGCGCTACAACAGCTTCTGCAATCATATCTGTAACACCAGCTCCAATCATATGACAACCTAACCACTCGCCGTATTTTGCATCAAAGATAACTTTTACGAATCCGTCAGGTGTTCCACCTGCTTGTGCTTTTCCAGAAGCAGAGAATGGGAATTTACCCACTTTGATTTCGTATCCAGCTTCGATTGCTTTTTTCTCTGTTAACCCAACAGAAGCAATTTCTGGCGTTGCATACGTACATCCAGGGATATTTCCGTAGTCTAATGGCTCTACATGATGACCTGCGATTTTCTCTACACATAAGATTCCCTCAGCAGAAGCAACGTGTGCTAAGGCTTGTCCAGGAACAACATCTCCAATGGCATAGTATCCAGGGATATTGGTTTGGTAGAAATCGTTTACTAAGATTTTATCGCGATCTGTAGCAATTCCTACTTCTTCTAAACCAATATTTTCAATATTTGTTTTAATTCCAACTGCAGATAAAACGATATCAGCTTCGATGATCTCTTCTCCTTTTGCTGTTTTTACGGTTGCTTTAACTCCTTCACCCGTTGTATCTACTTTTTCAACAGAAGCATTCGTCATCACTTTGATTCCCGCTTTTTTCAATGAACGCTCGAATTGTTTTGAAATATCTTCGTCTTCTACTGGTACGATGTTTGGCATGAATTCAACTACAGTTACATCTGTACCCATTGCATTATAGAAATAAGCAAACTCAACCCCAATTGCTCCTGAACCAACCACAATCATTTTCTTTGGTTGTTTTGGCAAGGTCAACGCTTGACGGTATCCGATTACTTTTGTACCATCTTGTGGTAAGTTTGGTAATTCTCTAGAACGAGCTCCTGTTGCGATGATAATATGGTCTGCACTGTATTCTGTTACTTTTCCATCTTTATCTGTTACGTCAACTTTCTTTCCTGGCTTTACTTTTCCAAATCCATCGATAACCTCAATTTTGTTCTTCTTCATTAAGAATTGAACTCCTTTGCTCATTCCTGCAGCAACTCCACGTGAACGTGCAACTACAGCGTCGAAATCTTTATCAACTTCTCCATTAATTGTTAAACCATAGTCAGAGGCATGTTTCAAGTATTCAAATACTTGTGCTGATTTTAAAAGGGCTTTGGTTGGGATACATCCCCAGTTTAAACAAATACCTCCTAAATTTTCTCTTTCAACTACTGCGACTTTAAAGCCTAATTGAGATGCTCTGATTGCAGTAACGTAACCTCCAGGGCCACTTCCTAAAACAATAATATCGAATTTCATATGTATGTATTTCTATATTTTACGCTACGAAAATAATCATTTATTTCCGTACTTAAAACTTTCGGTTTGAAAAGTTGATTTGCCCTAAAACCTAGAAATGAAAATTTTTCCTCTAAAAGTCATTGGATGAGATAAAGGGTACAGTTTTTGTTTCTGAGCAATAAAGGGACAGAAAATAGAAACACCTCAAAAACAGCACAAATCTTTGCTTTTACGCTTTGTTTTTCCTGTCTTTTCCTAAGATTTTTTCCAGCAGTAGTCTGATAAGACTTATCGCAGCAAAGGAATATTAAAACGACCAACCATTATCATTTAGTAAAAAAAGGCTATGAAAAATAGTAATTCAGATCATGCTGAATTAGAAGAAGATTTTTTTTCAAAATCAGCTCTACTTAGCAATACAGCAGCTCTTGCGAATCACGTTATTTCTGGGGTTAATCAATTAGTAAAATTGACGTTTATTGCCGAGGGTAAAATCCTCAAACATTACAAACACTTTGAGTTAAAACAACAGGCAGATACTCATCACGAATTTGAAGTTTCGTTTAGTCACGATTGTTTAGAAGTTGAAGAGACCTATCAAATGCAAGAAGCCCGGAAGCTTTTGGGTAGTCGTTTATTGGTATCGATACACTACAAAAACGGTTTAGACAAGCCAGAGCGTTTTTTTTCGGGTGTAATAACGGAGGTTAATTTTGAACAGTCCCACGGAAGCCGTGGCTATTTAGTTATCAAAGGATATAGTCCCACGATTCTCTTGGATCGCGCTCTTCATATTCAGAGTTTTGGAGGGGATAGCCCAATACCGATAAGTGTCATTGTAGACGAGATTCTCCAAGAAGCCTATTACTGTAATGCCAAATATAAAGCATCCATACATTTGTTTACAAAACGGAATGTTTCTTATGCTTGTCAGTATAATGAAACACACTACAACTTTTTAGCCCGTCTAACAGCTGCCTATGGTTTGCCGTTTTATTATGATGGAGAAATACTTCAGGTAGGCAATATTCCCCAGGAAGAAAAACCCCTTGTTTTAGTGTATGGACGTGATGTAGATAATGTGAAGGTTGGTATTCACGGTTGTCACGTCAATCGAAATCTTTATGGATATAATAGTTTGAGTAATCAGAAGTTAAGCGCTACGGGTAGTAGCCAGTTAGAAATGAAAGGATCATTAGCCAAAGCTGCGTATGTGCGATCATCTCAATTTTTGACTGCACCTTCGTTACAGCAAGCTCCCATTGAAGCAGTAGTTGATCAAGATGTATTGCGCGTACAACGCGAGCGTATTGCCAATGAGGGAATTCGTTCTTTTGTCACAACTGGAACTACAACACTTCCGTTTTTATATCCCGGTTGTGTCGTGGAACTTCATATGCTAAACCCAGAAACGAAGCTCTCGAGCTACTTTACCTTATTGATGATTACAACTGTTCATCACCAGGTAGATGCTTTGGGAAAATACCAAGGTTATTTTGAGGCAGTAGATGCAGAAACAGGGTATATGCCTCGTATCGTTTATACCAATCCTACAGTTGAAAATCAAATAGCTACGGTAATTAGCCATGCGGACCCTTTATCTAAAGGCAGAGTGCAAGTGCGCTTTAATTGGCAGTTTAGCGGAGAAAAAACCACCTGGATCCGCGTAATGACACCCAATGCAGGAAGCAGTAAAGAAGTGAATACCAATAGGGGATTTGTGTTTATTCCAGAAGAAGGCGACCAAGTGATGATTGGTTTTGAGGGGAATGACCCTGATCGACCTTTTGTTTTGGGAAGTATGTTTCACGGTGAATCTGCTGGAGGTGCCGATGTGAATAATAAGCTAAAAATAGTAGCTACGCGTAGCGGATGTACCATTCAAATTGACGACGATGAAAACAAGGGAAGTATAACGGTAAAAGATCCTAGTGGTAATACGATTTATGCTGACGGGAATAGCAATATCACAGTTCATGCACCAGAAACAATTTTGCTAAACGCAAAAAATATCGAACTACAGGCAAGTGAGACAATCACCCAACAAGCAGGCAAGAATATCCATCTAACAGCCTATGAAAATCTGTATCAACAAATAGGAAAAAACTATAATCTCATTGCGAATAGCAGTAGTACAAGAATTATCACGTCAACAACTGTAAATACCAAGCAATACTATGTAACGAGTGAGGAAAGTCGAATCGATGCATTGGTGAAGAAAATAGAACTACAATCAGCAGCAGAAGTTGAGGTGAAAAGCAATAAAAAAGTGAATCTATATTAACGATGAAAAAATCGCATACGATTGCTTTTCAGCTCCTAGAAGACAAAGTGTATCAGTTTCAAAATACGACTTTTCGGGCAGGTAAACAGCAACAAGTATCCTATAGCTGTAGTGTAAAACGAACGAAGCGTTTTTTTGCAAACTACTATACCATTAAGCGAAGCCCTACCAAAGTAGTACCTGTGGTGGATAGTCCTTATATGGAGGCTCTTCACCTGACCAATATGTTGTGGAAAGAATTGAAACTGGTAATTGATTATAGAGGAGTGATTCACGATATTATCAATTATAAAACGATACAGCAGTTTTGGAAAGAAATTTTACACCTACAGCTTTCAACCCTGTTTACGGGTATACCAATCGATCAGTTGAATAAAGGAATAGGACAATTAATGGAAGACAAATCACATTTTCAACAGCGAATAAAGGAAGATTTTTTCTTTCTCTTTTGGCTCAAAAAGAGCTGTGGTAAGTACAACTGGTGCGACAAAAGGAAAAAATACTTTCGAACAAATACGCATGGACAATTAGAAATAAACTGTGAGTATGAAATAGAAACACCCCCCTCGCAAGGTCTTGTAATCAGCGGAAAAGGAACCAAACTCTCTCAGCATCTCCAACAGCTCAAAATTAAGTGGGGAATAGCACAAGAACAAGATTTGAGTTGTAGTGAATCGATGGTGTATGAGCTGAACAAACAAGGAGAACTTGTGTATGTACTGTGGGAAGAAGAATACCAATGTGCAGGTGATATTTTTCGTATGGATACAATATCTCTGCGCGTTGAAAATTAAAGAAGAGAACATAAGGTGGTGTTTTCATGACATACCGATACAGCAAAAGAAAAATCAGATGAATGACAACTATATGGCAAGGACAGCATCAGAAGAAGTCCCTATACCAGGAGAAACGCCTCATGTAGGGGAAGAAAGCACTAAAAGTACTTCTTCCAATAAAACACAAAGGGATATAGTTTCTGTAACACAAAAGACTCAGAACTCTGCTGAAGCAGAAGTTGAAAATAAGAACACAGAGCAAGAGGAGGAGGAGGAAACTTTTACTCCTCAATATATCGCTTGCCAGGGGGCGATTTGCCGTTGTAACCAAGGGAGTAGTATGCCTACCCTTCAAGTCAATACCCATAGAAAGTACTATGTCAATGACAGGGGCAACAACAAATTAGTCGCCACAGTAAAGGATCTCTTATTTAATCCTATCGCAGCACCCTTTGGAAGTTGTAGTGTAGACAATGGACGACCATGTACTTACAGTGCTCAAGAGTGGAAAGTACCTCATACTACCGATTTTCCAAAAGTAGATGGTTTAGATGTGTTAACTGAAAAAGGCAAGCTTCAATGCGTCTCAAAACAAGGTGAAATCACGCTGATTACGCATGGGCAAACCCAGCATATAGACCAAACAGAAACAGAAGAAGTAACAACGGCTCTAGCAACCTTAGATCATGTTAATACACTACTTCGTTTTGATCGTCTACATGATATAGACGAAGATACCTATGTTAGCCAGGTGACCAGCTTAACGCTCAATAATCTTGCTACCCTTTGTGCTAGTTTTCAAGGAGGCAGTACTAATCGAGCGTTAATTGTATTGAAAGGAGAAGAATTGCAGTTTACCGCTCAAACTCCGCCTAATGAAACAGGCAAGTACATCAGTTGGAGTATTAGTGAAGCCTTAGGTGATAGTAAGGTTCTTGAAGACGGAAAAAAGGGCACAACGTTTAGTACTGTTATAACAATAGATAATGGAATATATCAGCAGAATCAAACCACAAGCCGCTATTTTGGGATGACTGCACTTCACCCAGGTACTTATGTGGTATCTGCAGCCAGTAAAGAGAAAAATGACCCGAGTAAATGTTTTTTTGGTGGGTTTTACTACTATATTCAAGTGGTAGACCGCGCTACTTTACAAGCGATTATGTTATCTAATGCGGATAAACACTTGGTCATTGGCGATGAATTAACAATCACAGTTCGGAGTGATATTCCTATAAATTCCAGTCGATTAGAGCGTATGACCATCCGCGTTATTGTAGATGGAATTGTAGATAATGATGCGGTAGTATACCAAAGCAAAGGGAATCATGCGTTTAAACAAGAGGGAAATCAACTGATTGCCCTGTTTAAAACAACGAATGCCAATGCGTATAAGGTTGAGGTTTACGAAGGAGAAGCGCTTTCGGAGCTAGGAGCTGCGCAGTTTGAGGTAAGGAGTAATGCGGTGATCAGCCTCATTCCTTCGGTAGATAAAGTGCGAGAAGGCAGCGAAGGCGAATTTAGTGCAGTATTAAAAAGAGGAAGTAAGGTAGATCTCAACCAAGTAAGATGGAAGCTACAGAATCCTCAAGGGACCTATGAGCAGGTAGGAGTAGGAGGTACGAAATATTTTCGATTTTCTCAAGTGGGGAACTATACAATCATTTGTTCGTATGCCAAGGGTTTGTTTACCAGTGAAGATTTCAAGCACACGGTTACTGTAGTTAAAAATGAATTGGAGTCTATACGAATAGAAGAAAGAATTAAGCCTCCAGCAGGAGATATACCCAATGGTGTTTACCTCAATGATTCGTTTACAGTGTCTGTTACTACCTTGATCCCTTATAAAAAACCACAGCAAGAAAACAGCTATGTCAAGCAAATCAATAAGACGGAGGATATGCTTGATCGTTTTGCTCGATTTGTAGGGTTGAAGAAGGACTATGTTGTGCAAGAACAACTGGACAAAAATGTTGATCCCGAGATTATTTGGACCATTACCTATAGCAAAGGGGAGAAAAAAGAGTCGGGACTGACGATGCAATATGGAGCGATTACCCCCGAAGCATCTCCCTCTTCTGACACAACGGAAACAACAGCAGGAGAAGAATTAGCCCCTATTTTCATTGGGTTAACCTCGATTAAATCCCTGACGAATCAGGTCATGATTTGCTCGAATACCCCTGCAATAACGCTAGCTTTCAACGTGACAGGAACGTATGAGATTGTCGCCATGATGAATGGCAAACAGATCAAGTATACCGTAGCATGTGTCCCTGGGCGGATTGAGCGATGGGAATTTGTTGATTCAGATGACAACCACATCGAGTATCTCAGCTATAACGAGGATTTTCATACCACTGCCCAAATAAAAGGCTATGAGAATAAAAGTGCCAAAATTTACTACTGGTTTGGCCCCAAAGCGCACCAGCGGGTTTTATTAGCAAAGGATTATGTCGATTTTAATGAAGAAGGCGTCTTTACCCATACGGTGTATAGCAATGGTGAATTTTGGAAAAATTATCACAGTAAAGTAGGGAGTGCTCAAGAGAATTTAGTTCACTTTACGATAGAGCAAAAAGTAGGTGTTTACAATGCAAGTGTACATAAAACCAGTAGAAAGGAAAAAGAAGACTACAACAAAGGAGCGAAAGACCCCATTAAACAAAGAATAACGACTATTTTCTCCACTGATATGCCTCAAGTGTTTGGAAAAATATGTAGACATTTTACCTATGAGGCTTATTTTAAAAGCCAAGGGCAACGGCTACTCAAGCACATCAAGTATGGCGAAGCAGTTGCTATTTACATTCGCTTGATTCGAGGACGAGAAGACTATGCCCAAACGCTAGAGGCTGTATCCTTACAGGTAAGGGTGTTGGAAAATACCAAGCAGGAATGGGGAAAGCGAGTAGATCGTCAAGTGGAACTGATCGAAGTGAGTGAAGCAGACCGCAAGCAAAAAACGATAAGCCTAGCGTTAGACACGACAAAACAGCTGTATCGAGAAAAGGAACATAAGGAAGAAATAGGAAATCCAGTACTACCGCGGTTGATTTATTTCACTGTGGAATATACCCATAGGCTTCAAGGAAGGGATCAAAGCAAGGCAAAGAAAATAAAAGACGCTTTGATTTTTCCGTATCGATATGAAATGCACGGTGACAATGATGCTATGTTGACAGAACTCCTCGATCCTACCGCAGATGAAGCAACCTTACACAAGAATATTGACTTGCTTGAACAACTCAAGCGAAGTGGAAAAGCAGAGCGCTATTTTGATCAACTCAAACTAGTTGAAACCCTTGCTTTTGAGGATGCGTTTAAGGCTATTACTCGGGCGGTGCGGGTGGCGAGAACTCCGGATAAATCAACAAATGACACTGATTCAGCTGATTGCCCTAATTGCAAGAAGCCTGTGACAGTTGAAGATTTAAAACAATTGTTTAGAACCCAGAATATAAAAGTAAGTAGTGATGAGCGCCTATTAGAAGAAATTGCAGCTTATTATACGAAGTATATGGATAAAGTAGGAATGAACACTTGTTACGATAAGGCGTATTTTTTTGCTGTGATGCTTGTTGAAGCTGGATTCATCCACAAGTGGAAGAATGAAATAACGAAGAGTATAGACAAAAAAGAGAGTTTAAATTATTACAAAGGAGACGGTACGTTAAATCAATTTCAGGCATTTAAGAATTATCCAAAAATGAAAGAGAAATTAGGGAGAGCTATAAAAGACGCTAGTGACCCTAATTATAAGAGTTTAAGTGTAGAGGAGCAGGTTCGATTGGCCAATTTTGTCTATGCTTCAAGTGCAAATAAGGCTAAAGCAAAAGAGTTGTGTAATATGGTTATTCCCTTGAGTTTTACCAATGGAGTTGTGGATGATGCGGGTATGGCTTTATTAGCTGATGAAAATGGAGAAGGATGGAAGTATAGAGGAAGAGGCTATTTTCAATTGACGGGTAAAGATGTTTATACCAAGATTAATACGTGGATAAAGGAGTTAATCAATGCCAATATAGATATCGTAAATAATCCCGACTTGGTTGGAAGTAATGTAGAAATCGCTGTTTTGAGTTCGATGCTGTTTTATTCGAGGTATAAAAAATTAACCGTTTATAGCAAACATTTATACTCAAAAAAAGTATTCAGTGGCGTAGGGCGTGATATAAAAATGATAGATAGGCAAGGGATAGAAACAACGAATCACGCGCTTAAAAATAAGGTATTTAGCACAAAAGAAACCATCAAAGAAGTGGAATTTCCTTCTACTTCTGAAGTGTTTAAGGTATCAATGTGTTTAACGTTTAAGGAATTAAGGGAGTATTTTGATATTGTGACTTATCATATTTATGCCAATGGTGAAATTCACAAGAAGATTCCGAAAGAAGATAAACATCCAACGAAAGTAAAATACCTCTATTATGACAAGAACAAGCAAAAATATGAGCTAGGTGTATATGAGTGGATAGAAATAGATGAATTAAAAAGCCCGACGAACGCTTCCGTAGAGGAAGGGTATTCTGATACTTATATTTATCCAAATGATAAAGGAATAGATGGAGATACAGCCTATTACTATAGGGATAGTTCAAGTAATCTAGAACAAATTATAACAAAATCTAAAAAAGTAGGAGATAAAATCATTAAAATATTAAAGTATAGAGCAAATGGGAAAAAAACAAAATTAGTTAAGTTAGAAGAACCCTGGGAAAAAGGTGTTAAAAACACAACGGTCTATTTTAGGTATGTATTTAAAGAAACTGTTCGGACCTACTGTGGGTTAGATCAATATGCCGTATTTGCAGGTGCTTTTTTTGAGTTGAATTTAATTACTGAAGGAACGGGGATTGCTTCAAAAGATGGCACAGGTTTTCCAAGTAAAACACATGTAAACGGGCAATCCCTGGATGTAGACTATTTTAATCCAAAAACGGAAACAACAAAATTGATGGAGGCCATGAAAAAATTTGGCTGTACTACTTTTTATGTTGGACAACCTCATGAGGATGCCGCATTTACTAAGTTAGTAGAATATGGTAAGTCAATACAAGTAAAGATAAGTTCAATAGCAGGACATGGTTCACACATCCATTGTGGTCCCATAAATACATCCCACATAATCGAAGTAAAAGATGAATAAAATTTTAGTAGTTGTAGCAGCAATTTTATCCTTGCTAAGCTGTCAAGGAAAAACAGAAGTACCACGTAGTAAGAAAGAAGTTGTTGAAAAGGACACAATCAAGGTAGAAGGAAATAAGATGGATAAAACAGAGTCTGATAAAGTTATAGTCCTGACCGTTTCAGGGCGTTCATTAAAAAATGTAAAAACAACATTAGCCGCATTGGAGCACATGATTCATGCAATAGAAAAAGCAATAGCTATTGAATTAGCAGACCCAGAGGATAGTTTATCTTATGAAGATTATATTATGTTGAGTAAAACGGATGTAGAGGCATTAAACGAATTGCTGGGTAAGGCTTTTCAAGCAGCAGGTGTAAAACAACCAACGGAAGTACAGTTTCAAGCAGCTTTGAAGAAATTTTTTCAAGTTGATCTCAGTGATTTTGAGCATAGAAAAAGAGCATGGAAAAAGTTTGATGATATCGTCTTAACACCTGCTTTTCCAACTACTGGAGAGATGTTTAATGATGTAGTGACAAACCCTTGTCAAGTCATGTCTCAAAATCAGCTAAACTACTACTTCGATATTCAAAATCGATTTACTTTGAGTATAACTATACTAGCAAATTGTTTTGTTTTTGTAAAAGATGAAGAAACTAATTTGAAGACAATAGATCAAATCTACGACCAAGAAAAGGATGAGTTTTATTTGGGTATAGATAAATCTCTTCTCGAGCTTAATAAGTATATTTTATACAATGATCGGGCTAGTTTTTCATGGCTTTTGCACTATGATCCAGAAATATTGCGCAGTTTACTTGAATCCTTTAGCTATCAGGAAGAAAACTTGCTGAATGGCTGGCTGTTAAATGAAAAGCGCAAACAGGTACGCCTCAAAGAAGAAGAAGAGAATCAACATGCAATCGAAAAAGTAACAGGCGTTTTTGCGTTTAAAAACTATCAAGAGGAGCTTGAAATCCGCGAAAAACTGATGCAATATATCGATGAAGTAACCACAGCTGAAGACAACGATTTATTGCTGATGCTCGATGATTATGCAACAGAGATTGTCAGTTTTGATAACAATTCTTCAGATGAGTTGCGAAAGGGATTTACCCAAGATGAACTATATAAAATCTTTGCTTATGCGGCCTATTATTCCTACAAAGGATTTGTGAAATACGACAAAGGGTTGGGGCGTTTTAGCAGTACACGAGAGAATTGGCCAAATTTCTGCGCCTTAACTACCGTAGGACAAAATGCTGATGTACAAGAAGCTCTGAAAAAGAATATGTATTATGATATTCCTGGATTAAAAGAGGCTGTAGAACACATCGAGCAATTAGCTGCTCTTTCAGATGAGGATTAAAAAAGTGCACTACAAGTTGGACTTTTTGGGTAGGTGTTGTACGAAAACAAAAAAACGCGAGACTTTGTAAAATCTCGCGTTTGCGTAAAATAATAAAACAATAGTGGTACTAGAGATTACCAGTAGCCGAGGAGTTTCCACCACAAGCCACCGATGGTAATCCAAATGAATAAGTTTACAAGACTAACAATAAATCCGACTTTCCACCATTCTGTGAGTGTCGTGTATCCTGCGCCAAAAATAATGGGAGCTGTTCCCGTTCCATAATGGGTCAAAGACATCATTAAAGAAGAAGAAAAACCGAGGAGTAAGGCCAATAGCATAGGAGGTGTGCCTAAGGCAATTCCCGCGGCAAAAAAGGCGGCAAACATGGCAGTAATATGTGCGGTTGTGCTGGCAAAAAAGTAGTGGGAATACACGTAGACGAGTAGTAAAATAAGAGTACCCACAATCCAGTTCACACCTAAGTGATTAATTCCCGTTCCTACGGTTTGCGCTAACCAGGAAACTAAACCAAGTTTACCTAAGAAGCTCGCCATCATAACTAAGGCAGCAAACCACACAATAGTGTCCCAGGCTCCCGTATTTTTTAGAATATCATTCCAATTCAGTACACCTGTAGCGAGTAGGATAGACAAGCCTATAAAAGCAGCCGTCGTGGGTTGTACTAAATAGGCATCTCCAAAGAGCATGGCAGGAACACCAGCCCAAAGTAAGAGCAATAGAATAAACACACTCAACGTTATCTTTTCAGGAAGAGAAAAAGGACCTAATTCTCTCAGTTGTTCTTTGGCAAAAATAGGTGCATTGGGGGTTTTCTTAATTTCAGGTGGACATATTTTATAAATAACCAGAGGCATAATTAATAAAGAAAAAAGGGCTGGTACAAAGGCAGCTACAGCCCACATGCCCCAGGAGAGGTGAAAGGCAGGATCGGTTCCTTCGTAAATCATGCTGACAATAAGCGGATTTGGTGCTGTTGCCGTAATAAACATGGCGGAAGTAATCGGATTGGTATTGTAGTTGACTAAGGATAAATAACGTCCAATGCGTTTTCTCAACTCATTCGTAGGACTTGATCCAAAGCTTTCTGAGATAGAGCGCATAATGGGGTAGATGATACCACCTCCACGAGCTGTATTACTTGGTGTTACAGGCGCTAATATCGTTTCGGCAAAAGCTAAAGCATAGGCAATTCCTAGCGTTTTTTTACCAAAAATAGAAATCAGAAAATATCCGATTCGAGCCCCTAATCCCGTTTTACACAAGCTAATGGAAATCATGATGGAAATCCCAATTAACCAAATGAGATCATTGGAAAAACCACTCAACGCATCGACTAAAGCCGCTTTAGAATTACCAGGATTGGTTACTCCAGTTACCGCCACTAAGGCAATAGCACCGATGGATACCGCGCCAATGGGTAATGCTTTACCTATAATTGCAGCAATCGTACCTACAAATAGCGCAAGTAAATGCCAGGCATTGGGATCAACACCTGCAGGAACAGGAATAAAAAACCAAATCACTATCGTGAGTGATACAGCAATAGCCGTCGGGATGGGTTTGATTGGTTCGAGTGTATAGGCCATATTTAATCTTTTTTAATTCAATAGATGGATGTATGCTTTATCTTGGAGAGCTATAACGACACATAATCTCCTTGGTTATACATCCGAATAGTATTTCTTAATTAGTTACCAAGAAATAGACCAAACTATACTTTTGACTAATTTTTTTTTGAATAATGAAACTGTTACATTGCGAAAGAAGCAAAAAAAAGAGGCTTGTATTGAAACAAGCCTCTTTCGTATAGTTATATAAAGTAGGGATTAAGCGGATTCCACCACTTTAAATTGGGATTCATATAAGTTTCTATAGTATCCGTTATCATAAGTCAATAACTCTTGATGTGTTCCTTTTTCTACAATTTTTCCTTTGTCCATAACGATAATTACATCGGCATTGACAATGGTTGCCAAACGGTGGGCAATGATGATAGAAGTTTGATTTTCTGTTAAGTAATCCGTTGCTTTTTGAAGGAGTTCTTCCGAGTGAGAGTCAATAGAAGAAGTAGCCTCATCAAGAATCAAAATACTCGGTTTGCTGACATAGGCGCGTAAAAAGGCAATCAATTGGCGTTGACCAGAAGACAACATCACCCCGCGTTCTTTTACGTCGTAATCATACCCTCCAGGTAAGTTTTCAATAAATGAGTGAATTCCTATTTTCTTTGCTGATTCAATGACAAAATCACGTGTAATCGCCGGATTGTGTAGGGTAATATTATTTAAAATACTATCGCTAAATAAGAAGACATCTTGTAACACAATTGCAATTTGCTTGCGCAAGGATGCCAGTTCAAAATCGTGAATATCGATATGATCAATTTTTATGGTTCCCGAATTGATATCGTAAAAGCGATTCAATAAATTGATAATCGTTGATTTTCCAGCTCCAGATGCCCCAACAATAGCCACGGTTTGTCCCGCTTTGATTTCCAAATCAATCCCCTTTAGTACTTCCACACCAGGGATATAGCTAAAATGAACGTTGCTTAAAGAAATATCACCTTTAAAGGCAGGAGCTTGAATTGTACCATTGTTTTCAATGGTTTCATCCATTTCTAATACTTCAAATACGCGTTCTGCAGCAATAATTCCCATTTGCATGACGTTGAATTTATCTGCAATTTGACGCAAAGGGTTAAACAGCATACTGATTAACATGGTATAGGCGAATAAATCACCAAAGGTAGTCAGGTTATCTCCTTGTACAATTGACATTCCGCCATACCAAATCACCATTCCCAAGGTTAAGGAAGAAACGATATCGGCAATCGGAAAGAAAATGGAGTTGTATAAAATATTTTTCAACCAAGCTTGGTTGTGTTTTTCATTAATTTCTTTGAATTTTTCATATTCAATCTCTTCGCGGGTAAACAGTTGAACAATCTTCATACCCGAAATACGTTCTTGGACGAAGGTGTTGAGGTTGGCAATTTGGGTGCGTACTTCTTGAAAGGCATCTTTCATTTTGATTTGAAAAACACGAGTGGCATAGAGCAAAATAGGCATGGCCAATAGAACAATACAGCTCAATTTCCAATTCATGTAAAACATAATACCCAACACGACAACCATTTTGAGTAAGTCGCTGACAATCATAAACAGCCCTTGGCTGAAAATACTAGCGATGGATTCGATATCGGATACGGAACGCGTCACTAGTTTTCCTACGGGTTCATTGTCAAAATAACGCATGCGAAAAGAGATAATCTTTTTAAATAGCTTTTCTCGAATATCTTTGACAATGTCTTGCCCTAACCAACTCGCCCAATAGGTAAAAAGAAATTGAAACATCACTTCACAAAACAGGACAACAGCCATGAGACCTACATAGAGTAATAATCCATTTTGATCTTGAGGCTGTACATAGCTATTTACGGTTTCTTTGACCATATACGGACGTGCCGCAGCAAAGACGGATAACGCAATAGCAAAAAATATCACCCAACGAAATCTACTTTGATAGGGTTTGGCATATGCTAAGGTTTTGCGCAGGGATATGGAGTTTAATTTTTTCATAAATATGGATAACCAACTTGGGTTAAAAATAAGCCTTTTCCGGGAACTGAAAAACCAGCTTGTCCACGGTCTTTACTTTCGATGATGGCTCTGAAGTCATCGAGAGTGATTTTGTGTAGTCCTACATTGATTAAAGTACCAACAATCGCGCGTACCATATTGCGTAAAAAACGATTAGCTCGAATGGTAAACACCAATTGATTGTCGTTGAGTTGCCTCCACTCTGCCTGAAATATCGTACAGTTGAATGTGAAAACATCCGTATGGGTTTTTGAAAAACACTCAAAATCCTCATATTCAAATAGAATTTGAGCCGCTTGATTCATTAATGCTACATCCAATGGACGATGATGGTAATAACTCAAGGGATGAACAAAAGCATCTTTGAATAGATGCAGGTGATATTCGTAGGTTCGGTGAGTCGCATCAAACCGAGCATGGGCATCTGTGGCTACCTCGTGAAACTGATAAACCACAATATCAGGTGGTAAAAATGAATTCATTTTTTGAATCAACGACGCTTTATCTAAAGGAGAATCATAGTCAAAATGCGCAAACATCTGCTTGGCGTGTACGCCAGCATCCGTTCTTCCTGCACCAATTAATTCAATGGGTTGACGCAGTAAAGTCGAAATAGCCTCAGTTAACGCTTGCTGTACAGTAGGAGCATTCGGTTGCAATTGCCAGCCGTGATAGTTCGTTCCATTATACGCAAATTCGATAAAATATCTCAAAATAAGTCTCGTTTTAAGCCTACAAATATACTTTAAAAATAGGGAAAAAAGGAAATGGGTGATGCGTAATGTGTGATGCGTGAATATTTTTGGCTTTTGGTTTTCGTTGTTTGGCTTTTGTCGGTTGCTTTTTGTTCAAGCAATTGTTTACAACAAATATTTTCATTGATAACCAATCTCACCCAATCTCACCCAATCACCCAAATTGCCATGAACGAAATCAAAAAAGTAATGAAATAGTCCTATTTTTACGTTTTGAAAACGATACGAACCATGAAAAAAATAAAGAAGATAGTATTAGCACTGCTCTGTAGTGGAGTATTTGCAAGTGTACAGGCCCAAGATTTTAATCAGTATTTTGAGAATAAGACTTTGCGTTTGGATTATATTTTTGGAGGAAATGCCCAAGAGCAGTTCATCGTATTGGACGAACTTGTGCGTTATCCAACTTGGGCTGGTAGAACCCATCACCTGAGTGAAAACGCACTGAGAGGAAATGGGCAGGTACGCTTATATGATGAAGCAACCAATCAACTAATCTATACCACGAGTTTTAGTACCTTGTTTCAAGAGTGGTTATCCACAGCAGAAGCAACAACAACCTCCAAGAGTTTTGAAAATGTTTTTTTAGTGCCTTTTCCCAAGCAAAAGACCAAAGTAGAAGTAGTGTTGTTTGATGAAAATGGAAAAGAGAAAAGTACAATAACACATATAGTTCAACCTGAAGATATACTGATTCACGATAAAGGAATCGTGAAAGTAACACCTCATGAATACATCCATCAAGCAAAAAATAAGGACAAAGCAATTAATGTAGCAGTCGTAGCAGAAGGGTTTACAGAAGCTGAAATGGATCAGTTTTTGACTGCAGCCAAGGTATCTGTAGGGGAGATTCTCCACCATCAACCTTTTGGTCAATTTGCAGATTACTTTAATTTTATTGCGGTTCAAAGTCCGTCACTAGATTCAGGTGTAAGTGTGCCTCGAACGGGAGAATGGAAAAAAACAGCCGTAGAATCCAACTTTGACACGTTTTATTCGGAACGTTATTTAACGACGAACCGCCTCAAGAAGGTGCATGATTTACTGGCCGGAATTCCCTATGAACATATTATTATCCTCGCCAATACCGATGTATATGGGGGAGGTGGAATCTATAATTCTTATACATTGACCACTACAGGACACAAGGATTTTAAACCTGTTGTGGTACATGAATTTGGACATAGTTTTGCAGGTTTGGCGGATGAGTATTTTTATGAACAAGATGTGCTTAGTGATTTTATTTCCAATCAAACGGAACCTTGGGAGCAAAATATAACGACCCTAAAGGATTTCGATGCGAAGTGGAAAGGACAATTGAAAAAGGGAACACCCATACCAACGCCGTTGAATCAAGCGAAAAAATACCCAATTGGCGTATATGAAGGTTTACCGGGAAATGGTATTTATAAAGGAGAACTAGAATGTCGTATGCGTACCAACCAACATGATAAGTTTTGTAGCGTATGTCAACAGGCAATCGAAAATTTGATTCGTTTTTATATTGATTAAAGGGGGTAAAGCCCACAAAAATTCAACCCATTGAAAAAGATACTATTGTTGTCCGATACCCATAGCTGTATCGATGAATCCATACTGAAGTACGTCAAACAAGCGGATGAAGTTTGGCATGCAGGAGATATTGGTAATTTACAGGTGACGGACGAAATTAAAAAACTCAAACCACTACGTGCTGTCTATGGCAATATAGACGACGCGGAGGCACGATTAGAATTCCCCGAAGAACAAGTCTTCGTTTGTGAAGGGATGAAGGTGTATATGATTCACATCGGTGGATATCCTGGAAAATATCGCACCCAGGTAAAAAATCAATTACTCAAGGAAAAACCAGGATTATACATTTGTGGGCATTCGCATATTTTAAAAATCCAGTATGATCCACAGTATAGTGTTTTGCATTTAAATCCTGGAGCAGCCGGAATTAGTGGGTTTCACCAGGTTCGAACCATGTTGCGTTTTGTGTTAGACCAAGGAACTATTAAAGATATGGAGCTCATTGAATGGCCTAAAAACAAAAAAACCGAACAAGTCTAATTGTTCGGTTTTTTCTACGCACTAATAAACTAAGATGTTAGGTTTATCGTAAGCGATCCACAGATTTTACAAGATCTTCATCCTTCTTGATGGCTTTGTTTGCTAATACAAGCAAAACGATAGAAACAATAGGGAGGAACATCCCAATACCTTTCTCAGAAACGATTTCTGACGCTTCTCCAGATACAGTTAGTGTTCGATAAACAAATAATCCTAATAGTATAACGTTTAATATCATGGTCAGTCTGTTACAAACAAACTGGCGTTGTCTATTTTTATAATTCATGATACTTACTACGGTTAATGCAGCAGATGCGCCAAAAAGAAACGTAAACGCAGGGAAAAACATAAAGTAAACTTCCTCTTGCTGTGCATTGTACCATAAAGGAAAAACAAAGGGTAATACGCCTAGTGTAATAAGAACTAGTAACATATATACGGTTTGAATTCGCTGTAACATGATGATTGATTTTCTGTAACTCACACAAAAGTAAGGTTTCTTTTTTATAAAAACCTATTAAATATTAAAAATAATTCGTATTATTGCAACAGTTATGTCGTAAGTACTTCATAATACGACACTTCTACTAACAAAAATTCCATTCTTATTTTTAAGACACAACTCATTTATTTATAATCTATAAACATTTATATGTTTGACATTTCCCAATTAGAAAAAATGAAGGTTTCTGACCTTCAGGAGATCGCGAAGCAGGCTAAGCTGACTAAGGTGTCGACTTTAAAAAAAGGAGAGTTAATTGAGCGAATTTTAGCGCTTCAGACTCCAACAGAAGCTAAAGCACCAAAGGCTGTTGCAAAGCCAGAAAAAGCAAATTCAGAAAAAGTGAACCCAGAGAAGGCAAATGCAGAAAAGGTAAGCAAAGAAAAAGCGAATCAAACTGTATCTGCAGAAGATACGACAGTCGAAAAACCGAAACGCCCACGCTTAGCAAAACAGACAACAGGGGTTGAAGCAAAACCAATGAGAGGGAAACAAGAGCAGGCGATTGAAACAACAACGGCAATGGTGGAGCCTTCCGCACCAGAGCGAACAGATGCCCAAGCAAATGCAGATCAAACTGCTCCTTCTCGTGAAAATCGAAAAGAGTTTGCTTCCAAAAAGAAAAATGACAATACCAAACGCGACTTTCAAAAACGCGACTTTAAAAATAATAGAAAGCAACAAGGGGATGACCAACGTCAAGGAGTTGCTCCAGATACAACCAAAAGCGAAACTGAGTCTTCAGTTGTAAGCGAACAGCCTGTAGTTGAACAAGAAAATAAGAAACAACACCACAATCAACAAGGCAATAAAAATCAACAGCGAAACCAAAACCAATCCAATAACAATAACACCCAACAAAAAAATAATTTCAGAGAACCTGATTATGAGTTCGATGGTATTATTGAAAGTGAAGGTGTATTGGAAATGATGCCAGATGGCTATGGGTTCTTGCGTTCTGCGGATTACAATTACCTGTCTTCTCCGGATGATATTTATTTGTCTCAATCACAAATCCGCCTTTTTGGATTGAAAACAGGAGATACTGTTAAGGGCGTGGTACGTCCACCCAAAGAAGGAGAGAAATTTTTTCCTTTGGTACGCGTATTGAAAATCAATGGGCACGATCCACAAAGTGTGAGAGATCGTGTATCTTTTGAACATTTAACGCCAATTTTCCCAACGGAAAAATTTAAATTAGATGGACACCGAAGCACAACATCAACGCGTATTATGGATATGTTTGCTCCTATTGGTAAAGGACAACGTGGGATGATTGTGGCTCAACCCAAAACGGGTAAAACGATGTTGTTAAAAGATGTAGCGAATGCCATCGCATCCAATCATCCTGAAGTTTATTTGATCGTTTTATTAATCGATGAACGTCCAGAAGAGGTGACGGATATGCAACGCAGCGTACGAGCGGAAGTTATTGCGTCTACGTTTGATGAACCAGCAGAACGTCACGTGAAAGTAGCGAATATCGTGTTAGAAAAAGCCAAGCGCTTAGTAGAATGTGGACACGATGTGGTGATCCTATTGGATTCCATCACGCGTTTAGCTCGTGCTTACAATACGGTACAACCTGCTTCCGGAAAAGTATTGAGTGGTGGGGTAGATGCCAATGCACTACAAAAACCAAAACGCTTTTTCGGAGCTGCTCGTAACATTGAAAATGGTGGGTCGTTGAGTATTATTGCTACGGCTTTAGTGGATACTGGATCTAAAATGGATGAGGTTATTTTCGAAGAGTTCAAAGGAACAGGAAATATGGAACTTCAATTGGATCGTAAATTGGCGAATAAACGCATTTACCCTGCGATTGACATCACGTCGTCTAGTACACGTCGCGATGATGAGTTACTAGATCGAGATGCTTTACAACGCACCTGGACGGTTCGCAAAGTGATGGATGATATGAACTCCATTGAGGCGATGACTTCCATCATTGATTCGATTCAAAATACCAAAAATAACGAAGAGTTCTTTGCAGAAATTCAAGGATAATTAGTGAATTTGAATATAAGCAGAAAGAGATAGTGCCAGCTGGAACTATCTCTTTTTTTGTTTTTTATCAAGATAAAACTAGATTGTTTGCTATTTTTGCGCCATTGATTGCATGGAACAGCCGACACAGGATGATAAAATTAATTTTGATAGTACTCGTTTTATTGGTGGACTACCTTGGTTATCGCTATGGTAGAGCACAACTGTCTGTGCAGCATAAAGTCGTAACGACCAAAGGAAAATCACTACAAAAAACTTGGTCAGAAAAAAAAGCCCAACTCGAAGAAAAAACCAAACAGCTCGAAAAAGAAATCAAGGAAGAAGAGGATGATTTTGACGATTTGATTGATAAAGATACGTTTAACTTCCTCTTGGCAGGAGCAATTGCCACGTTGTTGTTCTTAATCGTAGGATTGTTTACGGGGAATCCGCTGTATTTTTACCTGATTATCTTTTTGATTACTACCTTGGTGTATGTGTACTACAGCAAGTTACAGTAGTACTGATTCCCTTTCTTTTTGTGTTCTTTTTTCTTTCTCTTGAAGGTAAAGCTTCACTTGATTGCGCGCGTATTTGCGTCCTTTTAAAAAGGGACCATGTATAGCAAGCTCTTGAAAATACGCGATTAAATCATCTAATTCTTCTAACGTCATGGCAGAGGGGGTATCGTAGTGATTGCTCCATGTTAGACCAGTATCTGGAGAAGAAAGCGCGTTTTCTAAGCTGTGAATACGCGTTAGGGGGAGTATAGGGTCTACATCCACGAGTTGATACTGTTTGGGGTTTAAAAAGGGTTGATTCACCTCTTTTAGATACTGCTCAACGATGCCGCGCTCCACCTGAATCATCCCACCTCCATAAATATGCCGATCGCGTTGGTTCTTTTTTACCCCAGAAATCCAATATTCATCCCCAGATTCGATGTCGTAATAATTACCATATATGCCATTTCCCTCTAAGCTTTGAAATGCTTTTCCGTCAAAATAAAGGGTTTTGTTGCTTTTAGAAAAGGAGACCAACCCAATCCAAGCCGGACCAGTATGGCCAAAACCCGTTTTTAGTTCGATGTATTTTAGTGCTGTTTTCATTCGTTCTGCTCAAGGTGAAAGAACTAAAATAACAAAAAAAGTTTATTTGCGCTGTGAAACAACGAGCGTTTTTCATGGTTAAGCAAAGAAAAAGTGTCAGGGATGAGGGAACTTTTTTTTAAATTAAAAAAAATAGAAAATATATACTTTGCTAAGCACCTCTCAATTAATCAATTAATAAATAGCTTAAAAAAAACATTGATTTTTTCCTTGTTCTGGTTTGGTTTTACAGAATATCGTCTTATATTTGCACTCGCAATAAGCAACAAGGCCACGTGGCGCAACTGAATAGCGCATCTGATTACGGCTCAGAAGGTTGCAGGTTTGAATCCTGCCGTGGTCACAAAATACAATGGCGATGTGGCGCAACTGAATAGCGCATCTGATTACGGCTCAGAAGGTTACAGGTTTGAATCCTGTCATCGTCACAACAAAGAAAAAACCTACACATTTGTGTAGGTTTTTTTTATGTAGTTCGGTCAAATATAGAATTCGAAACTTTGGATCAAGTACAAAACGGATCAAATGGTAATTGATGGCGGTGATTATCTTGTTTTGATTGAAAAGACTGATATTGAACTAGTTCTATAATACTTAGTCATTATTTAAGTATATTAGCTTATTCAGTGAATTTTCATTACAGACTCTTTTTTTAAAATGAAAAATAAAAAAATAAATAAACTAGTGCTTTGGTTGTTTATTGGGCTTTTGGTTTATTCAATTATAACAGGTAATTCATTACTTTTTGTTTGCTTTATTTCTTTAGTTTTTATTATATATACAGTCTTTTACTTTTTAGATTTTATTCGTATTATCAGGAAAAATAAAAATGATTCATATGGTCAGCCATTATATAAAAACGAAACAGTACAATTACACCGTGTAGTTACTATAGATAACTACAAGCCACCAATCTATACTGAGAAAGAATCAAAGAAATTACCCTTAATAAGAATTTCAATCTTACTTATAATTTTTTTTACTGTTTTTACTTTCGGTTCAAGAAAGAGAACAGGAGCAGTGTGTAGAGATGGAACATATAGTTATTCAGTTGGCTCAGGAACATGTTCGCATCATAATGGTGTCAGAGAATGGAGATACAAGTATTGGTGGGATTAAATTAGTTTTGTTTTGAGTGAAAAAGCTGATGTTGAGTTGGTTTTGGAAATATATTTACTGTATATTATTTTCTTCTAAAGTACTAGAATTATTATTATCAAATGCTGTAACTTTATATAATTTTAGATGATCAATTGAGAATAATAATTCACTGTCTAAATTTTTAAGCAAAGCATATTTTTCAATTAGAGGTTTGAAAAAATAAAGAGTATTCTTTTAGCTGTCTACATACTACTTCTGTAATGCGTCCATAGTGTGTCTATAGAAAAACCTATTTTTAATAGACACACTATGGACGCATAATGGAATCACTATGGACACAGTACTTACCAAACTTAGTCAAAAGATATAAAATATTCGATTATACGATACGGAAAGCAAAAAGTAAAAAATACTTTTGTCGTGCAATCGTCGTGCAAATAAGGGGTTCTTAAGGTATAATATGTTTTTTTGTAAGTTATGATGCGATAAGTTGGTACTCCTGCCGTGGTCACAAGTAAGAAGCTTCTACACCTTTGTCTAGTTTTTTGTTATGAAATTCTACCTGTTTATGTAAAATGTTTTACATAATTACATAACACAACCAAAGTAAAAACTACCTTTGTTGTGCAATCGTCGTGTAAGATTTTTCTACGACAATGAACAATATGTTACCTTATGATTTTTGATTACCTTCAATTCTGGTTTTCCGCTTATAACGAACACGGCACGCATTCGCCTTTTGTGTTTAATTTATTGACTAAAGGATTGTATCCTGCAGATTCCCGTTGGAAAGGTAGATCGAGAAAAGAGCAATTTATCGATCGATTAGTGGCTTATTTTAAACCCCAACAAATGGCTACGTTAGAAGGGAACACACCCAAGTCATTGAAAACGGAAATTCCACTAGTCACCTATCAAGCTGACTCCAGTGTTGGGTATGACTGCATCCTCTTTGAAGGAACAGCAGTCCAAACCTGGCCCTCCGTAGCAGTGGTAGCTCAAACCATGCATAACGATTCACTTTGGATTATCGATCGAAGAGAGAAGGAAGAGTCTGTTGAAAAATATTGGCAGGAAGTCGTGGCTTCTCCTGAAATGATTGTAACTTTAGATTTCTATTATTTTGGCGTCGCTTTGAAGCGAAAAGAACAGCGGAAACAGCATTTTAACTTGCGTTTACAGCCTGATCGGGTTTTTCGCTTGCTTCGCGTGTAACAAAATCAAGGGGTTATACACTTATAGATAAGAAAATCAAAGGCTATGGCAAGAGAGTTAATCATCGATATCAAAGAAATTAAGCGCGATTTTAAGATGGGATCAGAAACCGTTAAAGTGCTAAAAGGTGTCAATCTTCAAATTGAAAAGGGAGATTACGTGGCTTTAATGGGACCTTCAGGATCGGGAAAATCCACCTTAATGAATATTTTAGGTTGTTTGGATACCCCCACTTCGGGTTACTATAGCTTAAATAACAAGGATGTCAGTCGATTGGATGACGATCAATTGGCGGAAATTCGAAATAAGGATATTGGTTTTGTTTTTCAAACGTTTAACTTAATGCCGCGTACCACCGCTTTGGATAATGTAGCCTTACCGATGATTTACGCGGGGCGATCCAAAGAGGAGCGCAACCAACGGGCTTCGGATGTCTTGCATATGGTAGGATTGGGTGATCGCATGGATCACCACCCTAATCAATTGTCAGGCGGACAACGCCAACGCGTGGCAGTGGCACGTGCACTCGTGAATAACCCTTCCATTATCTTAGCGGATGAACCTACAGGAAATTTAGATACTAAAACTTCTATTGAAATTATGGCCTTGTTTGATGAAATCCACAGCAAGGGCAATACGGTTATTCTCGTAACACACGAAGAGGATATTGCCGAACATGCACATCGCATTATTCGACTACGCGATGGAATTATCGAAAGCGACGAGCGAATTAAATAAGATAGGCTCGTTTTTTTGAGGTAAATAGCGTACTTTCGACTTGAAAGTGAAAAAACACTTCGCTTTAACGGCTAACTAGATATGAAAATTTATACCAAAACAGGCGATCAGGGAACTACTGCTTTATTTGGCGGTACACGTGTGCCTAAATACCATATTCGCGTAGAGTCCTACGGAACAGTTGATGAACTCAATGCGCATATTGGTTTGATTCGAGATCAGGTTGTAGAGGAACAAGATCGAGCAACTTTGCTCGCGATTCAACACGACCTTTTTACGGTTGGTGCCATACTGGCCACAGATCCAGAGAAAGAACGCTTAAAAAACGGGAAGGAACGCTTAACTATTGCCAGGATTACAGCAGAAACCGTGGCTACCTTAGAACGAGAAATCGATCGATTGGATGCGAACCTACCCTTGATGACCCATTTTATTCTTCCAGGAGGGCATACAACAGTGTCATTCTGTCATATTGCACGCTGTGTTTGCCGTAGAGCAGAGCGTCTGTCAGTACAATTACACGAAATTGACCCCCTAGAGGCAGAAGTTTTGATGTATTTAAACCGACTTTCTGACTATCTATTTGTGTTGGCACGAAAGTTGACTCTTGATTTCCAAGCAGAAGAGATCAAATGGATCCCAGCAAGGGAAAAATAAGAGAAAATGAACTGCTTTTATATGTGATAAAAATAAGTCGTTCTTTAAACTTAGTGAAATACTATAAAAAAAGCTTGCTTATTTCATAATAAAATTTATTTTTGCAATAAAATTTAAAAAAGGTTAAGAGATGTATTGGACATTAGAATTAGCATCTTATTTAAGTGATGCTCCATGGCCTGCTACTAAAGATGAGTTGATAGATTATGCTATTAGAACAGGTGCACCCCTTGAAGTAGTAGAAAACTTACAATCCATCGAGGATGAGGGAGAAATCTATGAATCTATGGAAGAAATTTGGCCAGACTATCCTACGGACGAAGATTATCTTTGGAACGAGGATGAATATTAATATAGAAAAAAGCCTGCTTCAAGGCTTTTTTTTGTTTATTTTAGCAAGTAAAAAAGAGTAAAAATATATAAACCTATGAGTCTTATAAATAGTATATTAAAGGTTTTTGTCGGTGATAAATCAGAACGAGATATCAAAGAGATAAAACCTCTAATTGAAAAAATTAAAACGTATGAATCGTCTTTATCTGCTTTATCAAATGATGAATTAAGAGCGAAGACAATCTATTTCAAAGAGAAAATTCAACAATCGAGAGCCGATCAAGATGCGAAAATTGCTTCGTATAAGGAAGAGATCGAGAAGACTCAAGACATCGATAAAAGAGAGGCTATCTATGCGAGCATTGATAGCTTAGAGAAAGAAGCGTACGACAATACAGAAAAAGTATTGATGGACATCTTACCAGAAGCTTTTGCGGTGGTGAAAGAAACTGCAAAACGCTTCAAGGAAAATGATACCGTTGAGGTAACGGCTTCAGAAAAAGATATAGAGTTCTCGCAAAGCAAACCCTATGTAACCATTGCTGACGGAAAAGCGAGTTGGGCCAATAAATGGTCTGCTGCTGGAAAAGAAGTAACGTGGGATATGATTCACTATGACGTTCAGTTAATCGGTGGTATTGTATTACACCAAGGAAAAATTGCAGAGATGCAAACAGGGGAAGGGAAAACCTTAGTTGCAACCTTGCCTTTATACTTAAATGCCTTAACTGGAAACGGAGTACATTTAGTAACCGTGAATGACTACCTTGCTAAAAGGGATAGCCAATGGAAAGCGCCTTTATTTGAGTTCCACGGGATGTCTGTAGATTGTATTGATAATCACCAACCAAACTCAGCAGGTAGAAGAGCCGCTTATGCAGCTGATATTACCTACGGAACAAATAACGAATTTGGTTTCGATTACTTGAGAGATAATATGGCGCATACACCAGAAGAATTGGTGCAACGTGTACACAACTATGCGATTGTCGATGAGGTCGATTCCGTATTAGTGGATGACGCGAGAACACCGTTAATTATTTCAGGACCTGTTCCGCAAGGTGATCGTCACGAATTCAACGAGTTAAAACCAAAAGTGGCAAACTTAGTTGAAATTCAACGCAAATTAGCCAACAACTTCTTGGCAGAGGCTAGAAAATTAATCCGCGAAGGAAATACAAAAGAAGGTGGTTTCTTATTGTTAAGAGCCTACCGAAGCTTACCAAAGAATAAAGCCCTAATCAAATTCTTAAGTGAAGAAGGGGTGAAACAATTGCTTCAAAAAACAGAAAATCACTATATGCAGGACAACAACAGAGAAATGCATAAAGTGGATGAAGCCTTGTACTTCGTGATTGAAGAGAAAAACAATCAAGTGCAATTGACAGATAATGGAATTAAATTCCTATCTCAAGATACGGATGAGCATTTCTTCGTTTTACCAGACATTGGTACAGAAGTAGCACGCATCGAAAGTCAAAACTTATCAAGAGAAGACGAAGCAGTTGCTAAAGAGCGTTTATTCCAAGATTTTGGAGTGAAAAGCGAGCGTATCCACACGTTAAACCAGTTGTTGAAAGCGTATACAGTATTTGAAAAAGATACAGAATATGTGGTGATTGACAACAAGATTTTAATCGTGGATGAGCAAACAGGTCGTATCATGGATGGCCGTCGTTATTCAGACGGATTACACCAGGCGATTGAAGCAAAAGAAAACGTAAAAATTGAAGCAGCGACGCAAACTTTTGCGACGATTACCTTACAGAATTACTTCCGTATGTACAAGAAACTAGGAGGTATGACGGGTACAGCGATTACTGAAGCAGGGGAGTTCTTGCAAATCTATAAGTTAGACGTAGTTGAAATTCCAACAAATAGAGGAATTGCTCGTAAAGATAAAGAAGACAAAATCTACCGTTCAGTACGTGAAAAATACAAAGCGGTGATTGATGATGTTGTAGAATTATCACAGGCAGGCCGTCCAGTGTTAATTGGTACAACTTCAGTTGAGATTTCTGAATTATTGAGTAGATCGTTAAAAATGCGTGGGATTCAACACAACGTATTGAACGCGAAATTACACAAACAAGAGGCTCAAATTGTTGAAGAGGCTGGAAAACCAGGTATCGTAACGATTGCAACGAACATGGCAGGTCGTGGTACGGATATTAAACTTTCACAAGAGGTAAAAGACAAAGGAGGGTTAGCAATTATCGGTACGGAGCGTCATGATTCCAGACGTGTGGACCGTCAGTTAAGAGGTCGTGCAGGACGTCAAGGAGATCCAGGAAGCTCTCAATTCTATGTCTCTTTAGAGGATAACTTAATGCGTTTGTTCGGATCAGAGCGTGTAGCGAAGATTATGGATCGAATGGGCTTAGAAGAAGGAGAAGTTATTCAACATTCGATGATGACCAAATCAATCGAAAGAGCACAGAAAAAAGTAGAAGAAAATAACTTTGGTATTCGTAAGCGTCTATTAGAATATGATGACGTGATGAATGCACAACGTGAGGTTATTTACAAACGTAGAAAACACGCGTTGTTTGGAGACCGTCTAAAAGTGGATATCGCCAATATGATGTACGACTTATGTGAGCGCATTAGTGAAACAAACAAAATGGCGAATGATTTCAAGAATCTAGATTTAGATATGATCCGCAACTTCGGAATCAATGATGTAGTGACAGAAGATCAATTCAACAAAGACGATATAGTGACGTTGGCTAATCGCTTGTATGAAAAAGCATTTACGGCTTACCGTGAAAAAGGACAACGTTCTGCTGCTGAAGCATTCAAAGTAATTAAAAACGTATACGAAAATCAAGAGAATAACTTTGAGCGTATTGTGGTGCCATTTACAGATGGAATGAAAACCATGAATGTGGTGACTAATTTAGAAACAGCCTACAACACAGAAGGGATGAGTTTAATTGACGATTTCGAAAAGAATGTGGTATTGTCTATTTTAGATGAGGCGTGGAAAAAACACCTTAGAAAAATGGATGAATTGAAACAATCGGTTCAATTAGCCGTTCACGAACAAAAAGATCCTTTGTTGATTTACAAATTTGAAGCCTTTGAATTGTTTAAGAAAACAATGGCGGAAATGGATGCGGAAGTAACGTCATTCTTAACGAAAGCGGACTTGCCAATTCAACCAACACAAGAAGAACAAGCCTAATTTTTAGCTTGCAGTATATAAAAGGGGCGCTGATTCAGCGCCCCTTTTTTTATGGTAATACGCTGTTAAGGTTGGTTGTCTTTCTTTTCATTCGCTGAATAAATTTGTATTTTTATACCTTAAATTAAATTTGAATTCTATGTCTGTATTCGATACTACTTTTACTACAAAACATGGTACTGCACCATTTTCACAAATAAAAATCTCCGATTATAAATCCGCTTTTGATCAAGCAATTGCAAAAGCCAAAGCGGACATTGAGGCGATAACGGCTAATCCAGCATCGCCTACTTTTGAAAATACTATCGAAGCCTTGGCTTTCTCTGGGATGGAACTGGATACGTTATCGAGTATCTTCTTCAATTTAAATTCGGCAGAAACCAATGATGAAATGCAAAAGATTGCTCAAGAAGTAGCGCCTTTGCTTGCTGAATTGGGAAATGACATCTTGTTAAATGAGGCTTTGTTTCTTCGCGTAAAATTGGTGTATGAGCAATTGGAACAGTTAACCTTGACGACAGAACAAAAGACGTTGTTAACCAAAAGCTATAAAAACTTTGTGCGCAATGGGGCTTTGTTGTCGGAAGAGCAAAAGAATCGCGTCCGTGCTATTGATGCGGAATTAGCAACGACTTCCTTGAAATTTGGCGAAAATGTGCTGGCTGAGACGCATAACTACCAATTGCATATCACCCGAGAAGAAGATGTCAAAGGATTACCAGAAGGGGCTAAGGAGGAAGCACAGGCATTAGCCCAACAAGAAAATAAAGAAGGTTGGATTTTCACCCTAGATTACCCAAGCTATATTCCGTTTATGACCTATGCTGAGAATAGAGCTTTGCGTCGCGAATTGGCGATTGCTGCAGGTACAAAGGCTTTTAAGGCCAACGAATTTAACAACGAGGCCAATGTTTTAACGATAGCGAAATTAAGACATGAACGAGCTACTATTTTGGGGTATGCTACGCATGCTGACTTTGTGTTGGAAGAGCGTATGGCCCAATCTCCAGCAAAAGTGAATGCGTTTTTGGAAGACTTGTTACAGAAAGCGAAACCCGCAGCAGATAAGGAGTTTGAGGAATTAACGGCTTTTGCTAAGCGATTGGATGGCTTAGATCATTTAGAAAAATGGGATGGAAGTTACTATGCGGAAAAATTAAAACAGCAGCGTTTTAATTTAGATGATGAAATCTTAAAACCGTATTTTCAACTAGAAAAGGTATTGGATGGGGCGTTCCAAGTAGCACATAAACTTTATGATTTAATTTTTACAGAAGTTTTCGATATTGAAACATATCATGAAGACGTGCGTACATTTGAGGTTTCTACAACAACGGGAGATTTTGTTGCTGTATTTTATACGGATTTCTTTCCACGTAAAGGAAAGCGAAATGGGGCTTGGATGACGTCGTTCAAGAATCAGTACAAATTAGATGGGGTGAATGTAAGACCGCATATTTCTATTGTATGCAATTTTACTAAACCCACTGCAACTAAACCATCGTTGTTGACGTTTAATGAAGTCACAACTTTGTTTCACGAATTTGGTCATGCTTTGCATGGAATGTTAGCCAATACGACTTATCCTTCTTTATCAGGTACAAATGTATATTGGGATTTCGTTGAATTGCCAAGTCAGATTTTGGAAAACTGGTGTTATGAAAAGGAAACTTTAGCCTTATTTGCGAAACACTATCAAACGGGAGAAGTTATACCAATGGAATATGTTGAAAAAATCAAAGAAAGCGCTTCCTTCTTAGAGGGGATGGCAACGGTACGTCAATTGAGCTTTGGCCTATTGGATATGGGATGGCACGGACAGGATCCAACGGGTATTACGAACTTAAAAGCATTCGAATTAGAACAGTTTAAAGCGACACAACAATACCCTGATGTGGCAGAAAATGCAATGAGTACTTCATTTTCACATATTTTTCAAGGAGGTTACTCTTCAGGATATTACAGCTATAAGTGGGCGGAAGTACTCGATGCAGATGCCTTTGCTTATTTCAAAGAAAAGGGCATCTTCAATAAAGAGGTAGCGACAGCCTTTAAAAATCATGTACTTTCTCAAGGTGGAACGGATCATCCGATGACGTTGTATAAAAAGTTTAGAGGGCAAGAACCAACTCCAGAAGCGTTATTAAGAAGAGCAGGATTATTAGCATAATAAACGAAAAAGAGTTCCAAAATTTTGGAACTCTTTTTTTACACTTAACAACATCACTTTTTCTTTTTTCAACTTATCTTTTATCCACCTGGGATTTTTTTACTTGTCTTGTATGCTCTTGTTAAAAACACAGGGCACAGCTAAAATTAACGAAGGATTTCCTCCTTTAGGTTAAATTTATAATTCAAATATAGGTAAAAACTAATTTATTAACAAATAAAAAAAGAAAAAATCATTAATTTTGAAAGGTGTTTTTTTATAATGGACTTAAAATTATAAAAAAACAGTTAAATGATTTTATATTTTACAAAAAACATTCTTCATTATACACATAAGTGTCAATAGTAGTAGGCAAATTCTTTGCTTTTTTAAGTTCTTCTTGTAAAAATAACAAAGCTTCTTCTTGACCCTCTTCTGGATTTGCCTTTAATGCTGTGATTTCTTCTCTTAATGTGGTTTGCGTATTTTGCTTGGTTTCCGTTAATAGTTGTTCGGCTAGTTGCATCATGCCCGTAAAAGTTAAACCATCCACTTTTTTACAGTACACGGCATGCCATTCGTCAAAATTAATTTCATCTTCTTCGGTATATAAATCAACCGTTTCCGCGATGTTGTTGGATACAATTTGAATGGCTTTTTGCAGGCGTTGTTGATCAGGCTCATTCAACATCATCAACATCTGTTCTTCAGAGAGAGCATATAAGTCCGGATTTGTACCATTGAGTTTTAACTCCTCTTTATCCGCAGATTGAGGTGTTTTTTGTGTGGGCTCTGCTTGTTCAGTAGTTGTGTTATTAGCTGTAGGTTGCTTTTCGGTTGTTGTATTTTTAGATGTACATCCAATACTCAAGCCCAGTAATAGACTTGTTGATAAGCCAATGATTGCGATTCTTTTACGCATGGTTTTTAGTTGCAAATGTAATAGAATTCACAAAATGAGAAAATAAAAGATAAAAAAAGGTGTCGTTTAGCAACACCTTTTTTCGTATGTATTAATTCCAAGTACCGAATTTACCCGTGTTAAAATCGTCAAAGGCTTGGAGTAGTTCTTCTTGTGTATTCATGACAAAGGGACCGTAATGTGCAATAGGCTCTTTGATTGGGAGTCCCGCGAGTACTAATACCACCGCGTCTTCTGTTACCTCTACCGTAAATTGTTCACCATCGTGTCCCATAACAGCTACATGATCAAGAAATACCTCTCGTCCGTTGACTTTGATTTGTCCTTCTAGTACTAAGAGTAGGGTAGTGTAGGTTGTCGGGAATTCATAGGTCACTTGCGCACCAGCTTTGGCTTTTAGGTTAGACATATGAATTGGAGTAAAGGTAGTAGCTGGTCCTTTAACCCCTTGGTATTCTCCTGCAATCACTTCAATATACCCTTGCTCGTCAGGTAAGTTGTAATGAGGCATGGCCGTATTTTCAATGGCTTGATAGTTAGGCTTCCCTTTTTTTGCTTCTGCAGGGAGGTTGACCCATAATTGTACCATTTGAAATTCTCCGCCTGTTTTACTCCAGGCTGTTTCGTGAAACTCTTTGTGTAAAACTCCTGAAGCAGCTGTCATCCATTGTACGTCCCCTTCACCGATGATTCCACCACCTCCGCTACTGTCCCCGTGCTCTACACGACCTTTATAGGCAATGGTCACGGTCTCAAATCCTTTGTGGGGGTGAACACCTACACCTCTTGGAATTTCACTCGGTCCAAAATGGTACTTGGAGTTGTAGTCAAACATAATGAAAGGATCCATGCGTTGCATACTCATTCCTGGAATCCCTGGAATAAAATTGTGTACTCGGAAACCATCTCCTACAAAATGGGCCGGTCTCGGTGCTGCGATTTGTTCAATATTCTTTGTTTTCATATCCTTTTAGTTTATACTCAAAGTTAGTTTGAAAGGAGTGAACGAGCACTTAATCTAAAATAAGAAAGGAGGTGAGGTACGTAATGGGTGATGGGGAGGATTTGGGTGAGGATTTGGGTGAGGATTTGGGTGAGGATTTGGTGAGGATTTGGTGAGGATTTGGTGAGGATTTGGTGAGGATTTGGTGAGGATTTGGTGAGGATTTGGTGAGGATTTGGTGAGGATTTGGTGAGGATTTTGGTGAGGGTTTGGTGAGATAGGCCAAAGAACAAACAACAAAAAAGCAAAAAACAAACCGCGCAAAAAAAAAGAACCTCTTATAAAAGAAGTTCTTTTTTAGTATTGAAATTTTTTTCACTCATCACTCATTTTCCATCACGCATCACGCATTACCTATTTACTAGATCCCAGGTGTCGCATGGCTTCTCGAACCATTTTAAACAGTTCAGAAGAATAGACGAAATCCACAACATCTTCGTTGTCTGTTTGGATAATTTCTTTATTGTTTCCTGACCAGGCTAAGACCCCATTCTTTAGGAAGACAATGTGTTCTCCAATTTCCAAAACGGAGTTCATATCATGTGTATTAATAACGGTGGTAATATCGTATTCGTGGGTGATTTCCTGAATCAAGTTGTCAATGACAATGGCCGTTTTAGGGTCTAATCCTGAGTTAGGCTCATCACAGAATAAATACTTAGGGTTATTTACGATAGCGCGAGCAATGGCTACCCTTTTCTGCATTCCTCCTGATATTTCAGACGGTTTCTTTTTATTGGCATTGATTAGTTTTACGCGATTAATTACTTCATTGACGCGATGCATAATTTCTTTGTCACTTTTATTGGTAAACATGCGCATAGGGAAAGCGATGTTTTCTTCTACGGTCATGGAGTCAAAAAGCGCACTACCTTGAAATACCATACCCATTTCGGTACGCAAATCACGGCGTTGGTGTTTATTCATTTCTGCATAGTCTCGTCCATCAAAGATGATTTGTCCTTGATCGTGGGCGTGAATACCCAATAAGGTTTTCAAGAATACGGTTTTTCCTGATCCACTTTGACCAATAATCAAATTGGTTTTCCCTGTTTCAAACGTTGTGGTGATTCCCTTTAAAACCTTCGTGTCATTAAAAGATTTTTCTATGTTTGTTACTTCAATCATCTTGCTAATTACTTAAAAGGAGTGAGGTTAATATATAGTTGGTAAGGATAATGGCCACACTAGTCCAAACAAAGGCCGTTGTACTGGCTTTTCCCACTTCTAAAGCTCCACCTTTCATATAGTATCCAAAGTAGGAAGGAATGGTTGCCAATAAGAAACCAAAAAGGGTTGTTTTGATGAAGGCATAGGTAATGTGAAACGGAATAAATGTATCCTGTAATCCAATGATGAATTGCTCTGAGGTGACAAAATTACCCATTACACCACCAAACCATCCACCTAGAATGCCCAAAAACATACTGATGCCAATGACGAAAGGGTACAACAATACCGCCACCATTTTAGGAAAAACGAGGTAGTTCAATGAGCTGATTCCCATTACTTCAAGAGCGTCAATTTGCTCTGTTACCCGCATGGTTCCAATACTAGAAGTGATAAAAGAACCCATTTTTCCCGCCATAATGATTGAAATGAAGGTAGGGGCAAACTCTAAGATTACTGATTGTCTCGTTGCAAATCCAATCAAATATTTTGGAATTAAGGGATTGGTTAAGTTTAAGGCCGTTTGAATAGCAACAACACCTCCAACGAAAAAAGATAAGAAGCAAACAATTCCGAGAGAACCAATGATTAAATCATCTATTTCTTTGAATATAAGCTCTTTCATTACTTTCCACTTCGTCATTTTGCTAAAAATTTCTTTCAGCATAATGAAGTACTGACCAATATTTGTTAATCCAGTTTTAATCATAAAAAATAAATATCGGCTAAATTACCAATTACAAATGAGTTTTTAGGTTTATAAGTTCAAAAAAGTATCAAAACAACTTCGACTTTATTTTGCTCCAACGGTAGTGGCGAATGAATTTACCTTGCTCTTCGGTAACCAAATAGGCTTCTCGATTCGCTTTGGCTTTGAAATAGCCTTTAATATAATCGAGAAACAAAAGCGGTTTACCTTTTTTAGAGGCTAATTTCACGCTAGCAATGATAGTAATCAACAAGCCATAGTGGAGGCGATAAAAGGCTTCACCTTGTTTATAACGCGCTTTTTTATCATATTGTGCACCGGTGGGTTTAAGGTGTTTGATTTGTAAATCTGGACGCACCAAGATACTCCAGTGGTAGTAGCGACAGAGTAATTCATCTACGGTATCCCATCCCATAGCGGGTTGAAGCCCTCCGATTTGCTGAAAACACGCTTTGCGATATGCCTTAAAAGCCCCTCGAATATGATCCGTATCGGTTAAATTTTCCATTACCCAAGTATCATTTTTTTCTATAAGTGCAACTCCTCCAACCATACCCAGTGTAGGATTGGCGGTGAATTCTTGGATTACAGTTTCGAAATAGTGGGGTGGAAGTATTAAATCGGCATCTAACTTGACGATTACATCATATGCAATTGTTTCTGGCAATAAGGCTAATCCGTGGTTAAAAGCTTGAACAACTTTACTCCCTGGTAAATGGATAGCCGCTGATGTTTTAGTCGTCAGGTGCAACCAAGGGTATTGTGTAGTAAATGCTGCTGCAATAGAGGCTGTTTGATCCGTAGAACTATCATTCACTACTAAAACCCATTCAGGAAGTAAGGTTTGAAGCGCTAAACTCTCCAAGGTTTTCGCGAGGTAAGCGGCTTCATTGTAAGCAGGAATAATAACAATATACTTCATGAAATAGGTAATTTACAAGGGGGATGTTTTTTGAAAGCAACCACTTTCAGTATCCAATCACACAAAAATATAAAAAAATGTAGTTAAGCATCGAATAGCCAGTATATTTGTAGAAACGAATCAAGGAAAGACATACAATGGGGAATGGTATTTCAACCAAACAAGCATTTTTATTTACGCTAATTAACTATTTAGGCGTAGTGATTGGCGTTGTTTCTACGGTCTTGATTTATCCTCAAGATAAAGAAATGCTGGGGATTATTCGCTTTGTAGATGCTTGTGCGCAAATTATGTATCCCATTATTGTATTGGGAAGCACGCATGCTTTGATTAATTTTTATCCTCAATTAGCGGAAAAATTACAGCAAAAATTATTCAGTTATAGCTTAATTTCCCTCGGTAAATTAGCTTGTTGGGTGGGAATCGCTCTGGTGATTATTCGCTTATTTTACGCTGATACTTCTTTTAAATACGTGGTATTTGCTTTTCCATTGGCAATTGCCATGGCGTATATTGAGCTATTTCGCAGACAAGCAACTAATTTGCAAAAAATATCCTTTCCCACTTTTTTTGAAAAAATCATTCCTAAATTGGCATTGCCTGGTATCTTTTTATTAGCGCTTTACACCACCACAACCATTGATCAAGGGTTAGTCTTGTATATTGTTAGTTATGGTTTAATTACCGTGGTTATTGGGGCGTATATTTATAAACTATATCCGTATAAGCTGAGTCGAAATTACCAAGATCTCTTTGATCAGGTCAAGAAAAAGGATTACTATGCCTACAGTCTGTTTGCCTTTGCAGGAAGTTTTGGATCTTTTTTTGCATTTCGCGTGGATTCCTTAATGATTCCGTACTTCATTTCGTATGAAGCCAATGGAACATATAATATTGGGGTTACTTTAGCTTCTACCTTAGCCATTCCAGCTACCGGTGTTTTTGCGCTTTATGCACCAGTAATCTCGGATTTGATTAAAAACGTGCAGTTGAAAAAACTCAATGAGAAGTACAAAGAAGTTGCCCGTGTCATGTTCTTTATCGGTATGCTGTTGTTCTCTTGTGTAGCTGTTGGAATTGATCCTCTATTTCGCTTGTTGCCAACTTATGAAAAACTAGCGCCTTCTATTCCTATTATTTATTTGTTGGGAATAAATGGCGTAATCAATATGTCTACGGGATTCAATTCAGAAATTATTTCCTATTCCAAGTACTACCGTTTTAACCTTGTTTCGATTCTGTTTTTAATGGTGTTGAATGTCGGGATGAATCTTTGGTTTTTAACCCAAACAACCTATGGTATTATGGGAGTTGGACTAGCGTCTTTAATTAGTTTAACCTTGTTTAACCTCGGAAAGGTAATTTACATTTACCTCAAGATGAAATTATGGCCTTTTGATTTTGCGTTTGGCAAGTTGTTTTTATGCATGCTTTTAGCCTTGGGTTTAGGGTTTTATATTCCCTTATTGAACCACAGCTTTTTTTTAACTTTAGTTGTTCGCGTTGGATTTATTTTGCTTTGCAGTGGTTTTTTACTCTTTACAACCAATTGGGTTATTTTAATCCAACAGCGTTTTTTGGCACTAGTAAAACGTTATTGGTCTTAGTTTTCTGGAATTTCCTTTTTCTTGATTTTGGTTAATAGGAGGATGGTCAAAATAATGCAGCTACTGCCCAACCAATCGAGAAACTCAAAGTGAACACCGAAATAGAAAACGGCGATTAACGTAGCGGATAGTGGCTCTGCGCAAGCTAAGAGGCTGGCGCGTTGCGGCCCGATATTGTTAATGGCATCTAAGAAAATATAGAAAGAAATTAAGGTGCCAAATAGGATGATAAAGGCAACGGCCCAAAAAGTTTCCATATCCCAAATACCTGGGAAATGCGTTGGAGGGTATACCAAAGCCATTCCTGTTCCAGCAATTAACATGCTCCATCCAATGATGACAATTGGGCTGTATTCTTTTAGGAGGTGAATGGGTAAAATAGTATAGGCGGCTAGTGCAATGGCGGAGATAATTCCCCAGACTAAGGCCGTCGGTGTGATGGTTAAACTATTAATATCCCCGTGGGTAACAAGTAAAAACGTTCCCAACATTGCTAAGCCAATGGCTAATATTTCAATAGGTTTTGGCCATTTTCTTAGGCGTAAGGCTAAATAAATAGCAATAAATACAGGGCCAATATACTGAAGCACAGTAGCTGTTGCTGCGTTGGAGTGAAAAATGGTGATGAAATAGGAATATTGTACTAAGAGCATCCCCAAGAAACTAAATACAACCAATTGAGCGGCGTATTTTTTATTTTTCCAGATGTGCCATACGTCTTTATCGCCTTTTAGAATACCCAGAGCGAGCATAATACTTCCAGAGATAAGCAGTCGAACGGTAACTAGCCATTCGGCATTGAAGTTTTTTTCGTTGAATAAGAACTGAGCAAATGCTCCTGATACTCCCCAAAGGGCAGCTGCAAAAATAGCCGCTGAAAAACCTAGAAACTTAGTATTTAGTCCCATAATAGGCAATGCGAATTAGTTGTATGATAGAAAAGCAAAGCCGCAAAATGCGGCTAAGCGGCGGCAAAGGTACGTATTTCCTCCTGAATTGGATTCTTTTTTATTTTCCTATTGTGTTTTTTTATTCAAGTGAACTACGTAAAAGATAATTCCCAAAAGACAAATAATAAGTACTAGATATCGAGCACTTAATTGAAATTGGGTGTCGATAGCACCAGAAGAGGAAATTAAAAAACTTGTAAATGAGGTGATTACATAGGTTAATCCCCCCATCAATCCACCTGCTGTTCCTGAATTATTAGGAAAAGTAAGCATGGTTGCCGTGAAAAAATTGTTGAATAAGGTTCCTGAACAAATGTGAATGAAAAATAACCCAAACATCAAGAGATACAAGTTTTCGATATAATAACTAACGCCAAGTAAGAGGAGAATAAGCGTTAATTGGGTATAAATTGGATGCATAATACGCGCTTGAAAGGGAACGTGCATTCTCTTCTTCCCAATGATTCCACCTAACATCCACGAAAAACCTAGGATTAACGTGCAATAGCCAATAACAATGGAGTTTTGCTTGAAGGTGTTTTCGATTAAAAACGGACCTGTAATATTGAATACCATAACAATCGAGTAACTCATCCCTAAAATTAAGATGCCTGTAATGAAGTGAGTATTATTCAACATCATTTTATAGACTTGTAAGGTTTCATTTACATTGAATTTCTTCTTTTCTGGAATACTTTCTCCACTGATGAATAGGTCTAAAATCAAGAGAATACCAGCGTATAGGGCTAGAAAATAAAAATTGGCCTGCCAAGAAAATAACGCATCAAGGTATCCTCCCAGAAAGGGGGCTAAAATAGGACCACACGACCACACGACAGTAAAATAGCTGAGGTAGTGAATCCGTTGTTGTTCTTCGTAAATATCCATAAAAATAGCTCGCGTAGCGATGACTAGAATAGAAATGGCAATTCCTTGTAAGATGCGAAGTAAACAAATGAAGAGAATATCGTTTGTTAAAGCAATGAGTACACTGGAAAGTATGATAAAGAGCAAAGCAACTAAACGCGGTTTATATCGACCAATACTATCGAGGATGCTACCTACAAAAAGTTGAGAAATACCATAGCTTAATAAATAACAAGTTAAGGTCAGTTGTACTTCTTTTTCGGTAATGGCTAAATCATTGGCCATGGAAGGAAAAGAAGGTAAATAGATATCCGTTACAAAGCCGGATAAAGGAATAGAACTAAAAGCGAGTATGGTAGCTAGCTTTTTTCTGCGGTTTGTAGCTTCTCTAAGCATAAGATGAATCGTTGTTTTACGGATACAAAAGTAAAAGAACAACTGCCGAGCTACCTTAAAAAAGACAAAGGTATATTTGTATAAATCAAAGAATTTTAAAATTGGTTTCTAAATTGTAAAGGAGTCTGTTTGACGTGTTTTTTAAAGAAATGAGTAAAATGAGAGGGTTGATCAAAGCCTAAAGTATACCCAACTTGTGCAATATCCCAATCGGTGTTGATCAGTAAGTTTTTGGCTTCCAGTAAAAGGCGTTCGGTCAAGTGTTGAGTAGTTGTTTTTCCTGTTGCCGATTTGATGGAGGAGTTCAAGTGATTGACATGAACGTTGAGCTTGTTGGCGTAGTCCACAGGACGGCGTAACGCCAAAGGATACGCAGGAGAATCTAAAGGAAACTGCTTGTTAACGAGCTGATCAAACAGGCGAAATAAACGCATAGATGCACTTTGTTCCTCTATGGCAATATCTTCCACTTTTAGTTCGAGCGCTTGGTGTAGTAATAAGGCGAGTAAATTTCGGATTACCTCGTACTTAAGCGGGTAATTCGATTGTGCCATGGTGTACATTTGCTGAAAATAAGTATGCGCAATCTCTAATTGAGCAGGGCTTAGAAAAATCAAAGGTTTGCCCCATTCTTTGAATAAAGACGTTTTTTTAAAAGAATCTAAATTTCGATTTTCGGTAAAGAATTCATAATTAAACAAACAAAAATACCCTTCTTGTTTCTTCTCAATACACGTCCAGGAGTAGGGAGTTGTTGGACAAGGTAAGAATAAAGCGGGTCGGTCAATGGTAATCGAATGGCTGCCGTAATGCAATTCTCCTCGACCGATAATAAGTCCTACTTTGTAAAAGTCACGACGATTGTAGGGCGTGGTGAAACTGCAATACTTGCGCATATTAATATTAAAATGCGAAGTCCCCGTTTTATATTCATGAATGTTAAACGCATAATTTTGAGAAAGAGAGGAGGAGGATCTCTCTTTGTAATAATCGGCTATGGTTTCTAAATCTTTACTCATATCACAGTGAATTATAGGGCAATAAAATTACAAAAATCAAATAAAAATTGACGAGTTAAACTCAATGTATTATTTTTTTAGCACTTCCTTGAGCAGCATAGAATTTCAATTAAATTTCTTTTTCTTTTAGTAGCTTCATTCATTTTTTGTTCCTATTTTTCAGTAAATAGAATTAAAAAATAGATTTTTAGTGTGTTTTTTAGGGTATATAATGGGTTTAATGGTTTTTTTGTAATTTTTATAACGCTTTGGTTTGTTTTATTGGCTATAAATTTTAAAAAAGTATATGATTTGAGCATGTGTTTCTAATCGGGGTTTTCAAAAGTGGAATGTTTTTTGTTAGTAGTTCAGCAGAGGATGAACTAAATTTTTTAAAATAAGAAAAAGATAGGTATCAATTTAGATTTCTGTTATAGAAGTTATTTCTGTTAAAGGGGGAATTAATTTCAAATTTTGTAAAAATGGATAAATTAGTTAGAGGATTAGTGCTTGTAACCACCTTAGGGCTTATATTAAATTTGTTTGATGTTTTCAGCTATAGTCATGCGGATTGGGTATGTTATGCCGTATTAGTGCTAAGTGGCTTGTACTTTATCGTTCGTAAATATCGGTTTAGAGATCAATAGAATGAATAATTGCAGCTGGCAGCTTGCAATAATGAGCTATTATGGAATAAAAAAACGCCATCGATTCCGATGACGTTTTTATAGTAAAAATACAAGATGTTAATTTTCAAGGTATGCTTCGATTGGAGCACAAGAACAAACTAAGTTTCTATCTCCGTATGCATCGTCAATACGACGTACTGTAGGCCAGAATTTATTCTCTGCTACGTAGGCTAATGGATAAGCTGCTTTTTGTCTTGAATAAGGTAAATCCCAAGTGTCTGCAGTTAATAAAGCTAATGTATGCGGTGCATTTTTTAGCTCATTTACTGGGTTCTCAATTGTTGCATTTTCAATTTCTTGACGAATAGCAATCATCGCATCACAGAAACGATTGATTTCAGCTAAGCTTTCACTTTCTGTTGGTTCAATCATCAAGGTACCTGCTACAGGGAAAGAAACGGTTGGTGCGTGGAAACCGTAATCGATTAAACGTTTAGCGATATCTGTTACTTCAATTCCTTTCTCTTTGAATTCGCGAACATCAACAATCATTTCGTGTGCTGCGCGTCCTTTTTCACCTGTATATAGAATTGCATAATGCTCTTCTAATCTGGCTTTCATGTAGTTTGCATTAAGGATTGCTGTTTGTGTTACTTTTTTCAATCCCTCTGTACCTAACATTGAAATGTAGCCATAAGAGATTAAACACACTAAAGCAGAACCATAAGGAGCAGATGAAATAGAGGTAATTGCATTTTTACCGCCTACTTGTACTAGTGGATTAGAAGGTAAAAACTCTACTAAATGCTCAGCTACACAGATTGGTCCAACACCAGGTCCACCACCTCCGTGAGGAATAGCAAACGTTTTGTGTAAGTTTAAGTGACATACGTCAGCGCCGATAGAAGCAGGATTCGTGAAACCAACTTGGGCATTCATATTCGCACCATCCATATATACTTGTCCGCCATTATCGTGGATAATTTGTGTAATTTCCATGATAGCGGATTCGTATACACCATGTGTTGAAGGGTAAGTTACCATTAAACAAGATAGGTTGTCTTTGTGTAATTCTGCCTTTTCTCTTAAGTCAGCCACATCGATATTTCCTTCTGGTGTCGTTTTCGTAACTACAACTTTCATTCCCGCCATAGCCGCTGATGCAGGGTTCGTCCCGTGAGCAGATGCTGGAATCAAAGCGATTGTTCGTTGGAAATCACCTCTTGAGTGGTGGTATGCGCGAATAGCCATTAATCCAGTATATTCACCTTGTGCACCAGAGTTTGGTTGAAGTGTAGTTCCAGCAAATCCTGTGATAACGCTTAATTTATTTTCTAAATCTTTCAACATTTCAATATACCCTTGTGCTTGATCAAGTGGAGCAAAAGGGTGAATATTGTTCCATTGCCCGTTGCTCAACGGTAGCATTTCTGCCGCCGCATTCAATTTCATAGTACAAGATCCTAAAGAAATCATCGATTGATTTAACGCTAAATCTTTGCGTTCTAAACGCTTGATGTAACGCATTAACTCTGTTTCAGAGTGGTAGCTATTGAATACGTCATGCTCTAAGAATTTAGAGGTACGTTTTAATTTTGCAGGGTAATTGACTGCTTCTTCGTTTAAAGCGGTAATAGTAAAGGCTTCTTTACCTGTTGCTTGAGCGAAAATAGCGATAATTGTATTGATGTCGTTTACATTTACTGTCTCATTTAAAGAGATAGAAATTGTATTAGCATCAATATAGTAGAAGTTTACTTGATTTGCTTCCGCAATTGGTCTCACTTTCGCTGCGTCAGCTTTTACAACGATGGTGTCGAAGTAAGCTGTATTGGTTTGTTCAATACCTAATTTTTCTAAGTTTTCAGCTACAGTATTGGCTTTAGCGTGTACTTGGTTTGCGATGAAACGAAGTCCGTTTGGACCGTGATAAACCGCGTAGAAACTCGCCATCACAGCTAATAATACTTGAGCTGTACAAATATTTGAGGTTGCTTTTTCGCGTTTGATGTGTTGTTCACGGGTTTGTAAGGCCATACGCAAGGCTCTGTTTCCGTCTGCATCTTTAGAAACTCCAATGATACGGCCTGGCATACTGCGTTTGTACTCCTCTTTTGTAGCGAAGAAACCAGCGTGAGGTCCTCCAAATCCTAGCGGAATACCGAAGCGTTGTGTTGTTCCAACTACTACGTCAGCTCCCATTTCTCCTGGAGAAGTTAAAGTTACTAATGACAAGATATCTGCTGCAACTGCAACCTTAATATCTTTTGTCTTAGCTGTATTAATGAAATCAGCATAATCATATACTTGACCGTATTTTCCTGGGTATTGTAAGATTGCTCCAAAGAAATCTTCTGAGAAATCAAACGTTTGGTGATCACCTACCACTAATTCGATTTCGAAAGGAACCGAACGCGTTTGTAATACAGAAAGGGTTTGAGGTAAAATTTCTTCAGAAACGAAGAATTTTAAGGCGTTGTTTTTCTTTTGATCTCTTGTACGAACATCGTATAATAACATCATCGCTTCAGCTGCAGCAGTACCTTCATCTAAAAGAGAAGCATTGGCAATTTCCATTCCAGCTAGTTCAATAACTGTTGTTTGGAAATTTAATAAAGCCTCTAAACGACCTTGTGCAATCTCCGCTTGGTAAGGTGTATACGCGGTGTACCAACCAGCGTTTTCAAATACGTTGCGAATAATAGGTGCAGGGCTAACGGATTCGTTATATCCTAATCCAATATAAGAACGAAAAATTTTGTTTTTGTTGCCTAAGTTTTGAATATAAGATAAATACTCATATTCGGTCATTGCAGGAGCAAGATTTAAATCTTGTTTTAAGCGAATTGAAGTTGGAAAAGTCTCATCGATTAATTGTTCAATGTTGTCAACTTTCACAGTTTTAAACATTTGTGCCATGTCCTCAGCACGAGGACCAATGTGTCTTAAAGCAAATGCATTTGTTTTCATTTGGGCAAAATAATAAGTTGTGTATAAGCATACAAAAATAACCATTAATCTGAGATAAATTAAGTATATTCCTAGTAATTTTGTTAATCTAAATTTTGAGTGGATTTAGGTCTAAAAAATAAACATGAGAAAAGTCTTAGGTAATGTAGTTGATTTTTATCTGAAAGCGAGTATTCACGTTTCGTTTGCCGTTTTTGCCTTGGTGCAAATGACCTTCTATTTCTGTCGTTTGCCCGTTGATTGGACCGTGTCTTTGCTCGCCTTTTCTGGAACTTTGTTTTCCTATAACTTTATCAAATATGCTGATTATGTAGTGGCGCATCGACAACAGCTATCTACCAAGATGAAGGCTATTCTTGTACTTAGTGGAATTGCCTTGCTTGTCGGGATGCTTAGTTTTTTCTTTTTAACCACAAAAGCGCAACTCGTTACCTTGGCTCTATTGATTTTAGCGGTGCTATATGCCGTTCCTATCTCCAAGCGAATTCCCAATTTGCGCAATTGGTCGGGTCTGAAGGTGTATATTGTCTGCTTGTGCTGGGCTACCGTGACGTTGATTATTCCCGTTTTTAACGCGGGAATCGAACTATCATTGGATATATGGATCAAATTTTTGCAGCGTTTTATCTTAGTGTTAATTCTAATTGGCATATTTGAAATCGTCGACTTACAATATGATGAGAAGTATTTGAAGACCATTCCCCAATTGTTAGGAACCCGCAAAACAAAACTAGTGTTAGCACTTTTGTTGATTCCCTTTTTTGTTATTGAGTTCTTTAAAGTTGGTTTTCAACCTATTCAAGCGTGGAATAATGCAATTATTGTCGGAATAACTTTGCTCTTTATTGGGTTAGCTTCGCCTAAGCGAAGTTGGTATTTTAGCTTGTTTTGGGTAGAAAGTGTCCCTATTTATTGGTGGATTTTGGTACTCTTAGAAGGCTAAGTAGAAAGGTGTGTAACCTGTTTTTTCACAATCTTTTACTAGACAATTTTTAGCTGTGTCTAAAAAAATCGTATATTTGTAAGCATAAAAAACAACAAAAATGATACAACTTGTAAACGAAGTTCAATCCAACGGAAATATCGTTTTCGTTTTAGGAAATGACAATACTGTTGAAGTTCCAGCGCTTTTAAATGATTTTGCACAAGCATTTGAAGCTGGAGAAAAAGAAGAAGATTTTGCAAAAATCGGAAATCAATATTTCTTTTTTGTAAAGGAGAACACGAATTTAGAAAAGATGCGTTTGGCTGGATTCAACATCCGCAAACAATTAGATAAAAAAGCAAATAACCTAGTTATTGTAGGAAATGGAGAAGCTACTTTGGCTTTGACAGAAGGAATTGCGCTTTCAAACTACCAGTTTTTGAAGTATTTCAAAGAAGCGGAAACAATGAAATTTGCTTTAACTACAATTGGGGTTAAAGGAAACTTTGAAGCGAAACAAATCAGCGATTTAAATCACACCATCCAAGCGGTTTATTGGGCGCGTACTATGGTAAATGAGCCCGTAAGCTTTTTGACAGCATCCCAATTGGCAAAGGAAATTGAAGCGTTGGGAAATGAAGCGAAATTTTCAGTACAAGTTTTAGGTAAAAATGAGATTGAAGCCTTGAGAATGGGTGGTTTATTAGCAGTAAATAAAGGATCTGTAGAGCAACCGACTTTTACAATTATGGAATATAAACCAGCCAATCCAATCAACAAAAAACCAATTGTTTTAGTTGGTAAAGGTGTGGTGTATGATACAGGAGGGTTGAGCTTAAAACCAACCGCAGGATCGATGGACTCCATGAAGAGCGATATGGGAGGAGCAGCTTGTATGGCTGGAACTATTTACGCTGCTGCTTTGAATCAACTGAATGTACACGTAATAGGTTTAATCCCTGCAACAGATAACCGCCCTGGTGGAGATGCTTATGCTCCAGGTGATGTGATTACCATGTATGATGGTACAACTGTTGAGGTATTGAATACGGATGCTGAAGGTCGTATGATCTTAGGGGATGCTATTGCATATGCAGCGCAATACGAACCAGAAGTAATTATTGATGCAGCAACTTTAACGGGAGCAGCGCTAGTAGTTGCTGGCGATATCGCTTCTTGTATTATGGGGAATGACGAAAAAACAATGCAAGCGATTGTCGCTTCTGGATATAAAGTACACGAGCGTTTAGCACAATTGCCGTTCTGGGATGATTATAAAGATTTATTGAAATCAAGCGTAGCTGACATGAAAAATATAGGTGGACGTTTTGCCGGAACTATTACAGCAGGTAAATTCCTAGAGCATTTTGCTAAGGCACCTTATGTTCATATTGATATTGCAGGACCAGCTTGGATGGATGCACCAAGAGATTACAAAGGAAATGGAGGAACAGGAAGTGGAATCCGTACTTTAGTTGATTTCTTAGCGAATTATAAAGCCTAGTTTTGTATATTTGACGATATAAAAGCAGTAAATGTTGAGTTTACTGCTTTTTTTATTTAGAGATGGGAGATGAGTTGACAGTTGACGGTTGATGGTAAATTGTCTTACATAAAAGTAAATCTCACAAAACACAAAAAACAACTCACAAAAAACAAAGCACAAAGCACAAAGCACAAAGAAACATGGAAAATATAGCAATGGAATTTCAAGCCGTTACCCCAGAAAACATACACCATATTCGTCCCTTAGCGGAGAAAATTTGGCAAAAAACCTATGGACCTTTATTAGACCCTGCACAAATTGAGTATATGTTACCCATGATGTATAGTAATGAGCGCATCACCAATGAAATCCAAGACGGATATATTTGGGAGTTATTTGTGGTTGAAAATCAAGTTTTAGGTTATTTAGATTATAAGCTAATGGAAGACAATCGCGTGTTCTTGTCTAAGATTTATTTGGATACCGATCAGCAACAAAAAGGATTAGGCAAGATTATGCTACAACATGTTGCCAACTTTGCCCAAGATAGCAAAGCAGATGCGGTATATTTAACGGTGAATAAATACAATGCCAAAGCGATTGAATTTTATGAACGCAACCAATTTCAATGCATTGAGTCTAAAACGTTCGATATTGGAAATGGCTATGTGATGGATGATTATATTTATCAATTGACCTTGTAACGATGAGAGGTTCAGGATGCTTAGTGGCCTTGTTTGGTTTGTTATTTTATACCATAGGGCAAGCACAGGAAATAATTCCATTTAAAATGAATGGGCATTACAATATCTTGGTGGAGGGAATCATCAATCAAAAAGATACCGTTGATTTAATGTTTCAAATAGCAATGCGAGAAGCTTCTTTAGCGCCTAATCGAACCCATTCAGTGAAATCTGTGGTATTTGATACGACCGATTTCCCAGATGGATTGAGTAAGGGAAACCGCATTCAAGTAGGGAAAACGGTAGTAGAGCCTATTTGGATTTGGGATAATGAATACACAGGAAATGGAGCAGAAGGTAAAATTGGTACCCAGTTGTTTGGCAATCAAATTTTCAAAATCAATTATGATGCGTCTCAATTTGAGCTATATGATACACTCCCAGATACAACAGGTTTTATTGCCTTGCCTTTAGAACAAAAAAATGGGCAATTATTTGTTGAGGTGGTCAGTACGGTGGGAGAAAAAGAAATACAGACAAAAGTCCTGTTACAATCTGGATTTTCAGGGGCTATTTTGTTTAATAATGAGCTAGCTGATGAATACCATTTAGCAAAAACACTACCGCGTTTAGAAGAAAAAACAATGTTGAATTCAGCGGGTCAAAAGTTGACGAGTTTAGTCTGCGAAATACCAGCGATCACAGTAGGCGGTATTCGCTTTGAGACCGCTCCTGTTCAGGTCTTTACTGGAGAGATAAAAAATCAAACCACCAGTTATATGGGGGCAGACCTCATTCATCGTTTCAATTGGATCATCGATAAAAAAGGAGGCTATGCTTATATCCAAACGAATGTGTATTTTAAGGATTCGTATTATTTTATGAATAGAAAGGAGTAAGAATACCTCAAAAATATCCCTTAACGCTTTTTTAATTTAAAGATATGTACCCTCTACAATTTTAGCGCTGAAACTCACGAGAACATTGAAGGTTCGTGTAGAAGATTTGTTCGAATTAGAAGAAATAGATTAGCGTATTATTTTTATTTAGTTTAAATAATTTAGTATCTTAGCGCAAGAATATAAATACAATTACAATGAGTACAGATACACTTAATCCAAACTTCGACCAACATAAAGTAAAACCAAAAGCACCTAAAGTAGAAGAGCTTATTAATGAATGCAAATCAGTAATGATTGCTTCATTAAACGAAGATGGTTCTCCTTTGGTTAGTACAGCACCTTATTCAAGAGTAGGAAATGAGTTCCAAATCTTGGTATCCTTTATGGCTAAGCATACGAAAAACTTAAGAGATCGCAAAAAAGTATCTTTTATGTTTGTAGAAGATGAAAGTACATCCAAACAATTGTACGCAAGACACCGTTTAACGATTGAAACCGAAGCAGAACTAATTGGTAAAGAAAATCCAGTATACGAGCAAGCGATGGTTGACTTAAGAGCGAGACACGGAAAAGTAATCGAGGTTTTAGGAAACTTAGAAGACTTTATCATGTTCAATTTAAAGCCAATCAAAGGATCATATGTAAATGGATTTGGAAGTGCTTATTTTGTAGATGAAAACTTACAAGTAATCGAACACAGACATGGGGCTCACGGGCAACACAATGTAGATGTAAAAAAATAATATAATTTTTCTTGTTGAGATAAAAAAAGTCTTTAGTGTTGTGCTAAAGACTTTTTTATTGTTCTAACCTAATGAACTAGCTGTAATTAATTTAGCGTTTTCTGTTTTTCTAGTTTTTCAACTAAATCTTCCATTTCTATTTTTTTAGTTACTAGATAATAAATGTATTGTTCTAAAGAATAGGTTCTTTCAATTACGATATCTTGCTGTTTAACGGTATTTATTCGTAATAATTTAGCTAGTTTTGTTTCTCCTTGAGTTAAAGTATATAGATCAAATAATTGCAGTTGTTGTTTTACTTTTTTTCCTTCAATATCATAGTTAACTTCAATTAAACGATGGGTTAATTTTCTTTTCGGTTGAAATAAAAGAGCATCTCCAAAATCAAAGAATTTAGCTTCTATTGCGGTACTAACAAATTTACGAATTCGATTTTTGGTTGTATCAATTTCAAAAAGCCAATAATTGTCCCAAGTATCGTTATAGACATAATAGTCTTGATTTATTTTTTTTACTTTGAGTTTTTTTAGAATTTTTAATAATGAATAAAATTGTTTTTTATTACTAAAAAAAAAGTAGTGTAAACGCTCATTAGTTACAGGACTTGTTGCTATGGGATCAGCTATTTTAGTATACTTCATTAATTGGCTAGAGAGAATGAAAGAAGTATTGTAAAACGTAAAGTTTTTAACATATCCTTCTTCTTGTGACAAACGGTTTCCTAAAGTATCATTTTCATAGATTGTTCCTTTGTAATAGTAGTATTGTTCTTTAAAAGGATCTATACTATATTGTTGATAGGAGTTTTTTAGAATAGCTATAAGCTCTTCTTTAGCATCTTTTTTTACTTCAATAATAATAGGGTTTAGAAGTTCATCGATGCAAATGACAGCTTGATTTATTGTAGGAATTATACCATATGCAGGATGTGCTAAAACGATATCTTGAATGGAAGGTGGGAGATCAATTTTTCCGTCGGAATCCGTGGTACCGATGACCTGATTATTGACCGCATTGTAAATAATGGCATTGAAGATTGGTTGTTGGGTTTTGCAATCTTTTACTAGGATTTGAGCATAAACATAAGGTAGTCCAAGAAGGAAAAAATAGAGTAGTAGGTGTTTTTTCATGCAGGTTAAATTTTAATACAAGAGCGAAGATCATGTGATTTTCGCTCTTGGGATTATCATTTAGGGTAAAAGAGAGTAGTATTTTAGACCGTATCGTAGTGTAGCCATTTTGAGTAACAACGCTTCCCTCATGGTAGATGCTAAATCTGCATCGTCAATAAGTTGTGTTTCCATAGTTGTGGAATAGGTGATGAATGACGCTAAATCTTCTTCTTTCGTTACTTCGTACGCTCGTTCATATAATTGTGAAATTTCAATGAATTTTAAATCTGATTTATTATCCGTAAGCGGAAACACGCGACGGTAATATGCATCACCTTCAGTATAACTTTCTCCTTCCAGAAGTTCTAGTGTTTGGTTGAGTTTTCGAATATCCAGTGAAGAATCAAAGGTTTGTGTGGGATAAAGGGCAGATAATTCTTTAAGTATAGCATCCTTAAGCATACTATATTGTTTATCTGGATCGGTAATTAGCTTAAAATTCACCCCATTATTTAATACGTTATTAATCACTACGTAGTGATTATATCCAGCTAAATCGAAGGTGTTTTCAGAAAAGGCTACTTCCTTTAGTCTGGTAAGATCCGAAATACCAGTTGTGAAATTATCTCCTGTAGCATAATTAGAAGGTTGAAAGATTTCCATAACAGAAGCGGCTACAGCTCCCCATAAAGCTCCATTTATATTACCTGTAGAAAGTCCTCCGCTAAGCCCTCCACTGGCATCTTTTCGAGCAATTTTCTTTACTTTATTCCAAAGGTTACCCCAAAAACCAGTAGTAGTGTAGGTATGAGGTTGTTCTACCCTTTGAATACTGCTAAGGTATTCTTGGGTGATTTGTTCATAAGAAACCGTATTTTGTATCCTATGATCTGCTGTTAATTCGCTCTGTTTCTCACAAGAAACAAGAATGAAAATCAATAGTACAGGGACTATTATTTGGGTAATTTTTTTCATGGATTCTTTTTTTTGAAGATTAATAAAAACCTTACGTTTTGAACGTCTTAGGTTACGAAAGACTTATCTTGCAAGACGCTTAGGTAAACTTCAAAATGTAAGCCAAAATTTCCCGAAATTTGAATCTTTATGGTAATAACTATTTCTTATTTGTAAATTGTAACTTATTGATTTATAGTTTTTTTTATGAAGTTTGACGATATAGGAACAGAATAAGGGGCTAATAAGAACGAAAAAAAACACGCTGTGTAGCGTGTTTTTTGTATGTTTTTAGGTGGACTGTTGTTTACTAAATGCAATCACCAAGGTGACGGAGAGCAGGACAAAAAATAGTCCTAAGGCAGACATCCAATCAAAAAATTCGCCGAAGAACAACGTTCCTACGAGCACTGCAACCACTGGTTCCATAGAACCCAGAATAGAGGTTACTGTAGAACCTGCGTGTTTTACAGCTAAAACTAAACACAAATCAGAGATAAACGTGGCAAAGAATCCCAACAAAATTAAATTTATCCAGTCCGCGCGTAAAGTAATGGCATCAATGCCTGTGGTTAAAAGAGCATAAAACAAAAAGATGAAGCACCCCATAAGTAAAACGTAAAAGGTCAACGAATCAAAGTTCATATTGGAAATCCTCGATTTATTTAGGCCAACGATATATAAACCATAGGTGAATATGGTCAAGGAAGCTAAAATCAATCCTTTGAATAGTGCCGGAGAGGCTTCGCCATGCCAACACATCATACCCACACCGATAAGGGAGAGCATTGAGGCAATCAACAATACGGTTGATTTCTTTTCCTTAAAGAATAAAATCATGACAATACTGACAAAAAGCGGATATAAAAAGTGTACGGTGGTTGCTAATCCACTGGCGATGTATTCATAGGAGTCGACAATGAACTTGGCTGTTGCGGCATATAGTAAAGCCAAGAAAAAGACGACTGCTAAATCCTGAATCGAAATTTTTAAACTTGTTTTCTTGTAGATACAAACAGCACCCATCGTTGCTGAGGAAAACAAAAATCGATAAAATAGAATGGTCGGTATGCCGATAGCCGCCACTCCTTCTGGTCGCAAGCTCGGTACTAAGAGTGGTAGCGAAAACAACGGAACCAATCCAAACGTACCCGAGGAAATCAAAGCGAACAAAATTCCTTTCAGGTTTTTCATTGTAAATATAGTATATAAAAATTCCGCGCAAAGATACAGTTTCTCCTTAGAGCACAATAATCGCTAGCTTGTATTATCAACCTGCTACTAAGAAGGGTATTTGCTTGTGAAGGAGCCTTGTTGTTTTAGCGAATAAAAATCAACTCCTTACTTTATCTCTGAATATCATCCGAATCGAATAATCAATCCGTTGACTTTTTCTGTTTTTTATTTTTACAAAAGCTGTACTTTTACGTCTTTGGTCGCTTTTTTAATCCCAATGTCCTATGAAATTACTTGTATTTAGCTGCTTCTTTTTGTTTCTGTATAGCAGTGCTAGCTATGCCCAACACTTAACGGATTGGCAAATAGAAAACTTGAAAGGCAAAGTGAAGCAAATGACCAGCATCATTCAGGTGATAGAGGGCGATACATATAAAAAAGAAGTGTTTTACTTTGATGAACGAGGTTTTCTTACGCGAAAAGAAATTTTTGTTGGTATAAAAGAAAGAGGAGAGGAAGAGGTCAGCAGGTACAATAAAATTGGTGAGCTTCAAAATTTCGAATACCAAGAACAAAAGCGCCAGGGAATGAGTTTACAAGCGAATGGTAGTAAGGCGGCGGATTTTGTTCAGCAGTGGCAGGATGAACAACATTGCCAGCTGCATTATACGTATCACGATGCACCAGAAAAAAAAGGAGTCATGCAATACGTTTTTTCCAACAAAGCTAAGCTAGAAGAAATGTATTTCATCTTGAGAGATATGGAAGTTAATGAAGTCTTGTTTGAGTCGAAGTCTATCTTTCAATACGATAGCATAGGCCAAGTAAATAAAATGGAACAGCACATTGAGCAACCATATGGAGATACCCTACTCCATCGGTTCATTACTACCAATGTCGATGCCCAGGAAAATGTAGTACAGCGATTAGAATATGATGAAAATAGTACACTTTTTGCGAGAATCTTATATTCTTATGTGTATTATGAGTAAGCCGCTGAGGGTGTAATTACAGATTATTTGCTCTAAAGAGAAGTGAAAAAGAGTTGTTTAAATGTAGAGATTCGAGTATTTTGTCACAAACAAATGAAACCTAAAAAAACATGAAGTTTACCCCTTTGTTCAACCGAACAGTAAAACACAGTCTATTGGGGATTGCCCTTATATCGAGTAGCTTAACAGTGGTTCAAGCCCAAACCCAAGACCCTATTGTAGAAGCGATAGTTAAAGAAGGAACTGCTAATTCTCAATTGAAAACCTATGCCTTTGAGTTGCTAGACGAAATCGGTCCTCGTTTGGTGGGAACACCCCAAATGATGCAAGCACATAATTGGGTCAAAGATACCTATGAAAAGATGGGATTGGACGCGAGAAATGAAGCTTATGGAACCTGGAAAGCTTGGGAAAGAGGAACGTCTCAAATTACGATGACCGCTCCTCGAATTAAATCGCTAGAAGGAACACAATTAGCTTGGAGTCCTGCAACGAAAAAAAATGGCGTTGAAGGAGAAGTCATTGTCTTAGTAGATGCTCAATCCAAAGCCGATTTCGAAGCTTGGCTACCCACTGTAAAAGGTAAATACGTGATGATTTCTCAACTGCCTCCAAGTGGACGACCAGACTACCAATGGAAAGAGTACGCCACGGCGGAGTCGTACGAGAAAATGAAAAAAGAAAGAGAAGCGATAGAACAAGCGTGGAATCAACGCATAGCCAATACAGGATATACGGCCAAAGAATTGCCTAAAGTATTGGAAAAAGCAGGAGCTGCAGGGGTGGTCATGTCTTTTTGGACGGGAATTATGGGGGCAAACCGAATTTTTGGTGCACAAACGACACAAGTACCAACTATCGATTTGGCCTTAGAAGATTACGGTTTGTTGTATCGTTTGGCAGAAAAAGGCAAAGCGCCAAGAATCAACGTCAATGTACAGTCGAAAAATTTGGGAATTGCACAAACCTATAACACCATTGCTGAATTAAAAGGAACAGAAAAAGCAGATGAATATGTTATTTTATCCGCTCATTTGGATAGTTGGGACGGGGGAACAGGAGCCACAGACAATGGAACGGGAATCATCACCATGATGGAAGCAGCGCGTATATTAAAACAAGTACTACCACATCCCAAACGAACGATTTTAATTGGAAACTGGGGAAGCGAAGAACAAGGACTTAATGGATCTCGTGCTTTTGTTGCTGATCATCCCGAATTGCTAGAAAAAATACAAGTGGTGTTTAATCAAGATAACGGAACGGGGCGAATTGCCAACATAACAGGTCAAGGATTTTTACATGCTTATGACTTTCTTGGACGATGGTTGTCTGCAGTTCCTGATACGTATAAAAAAGATTTAAAAACACATTACCCAGGTTCTCCATCTGGAGGAGGTTCAGATCATGTATCTTTTGTCAGTAAAGATATCCCAGGGTTTATGATGAGTTCTTTGAGTTGGGGATATGGGAATTATACCTGGCATACCAATCGCGATACAGCCGATAAAATTGTTTTTGACGACATACAAAATAATGCCATTCTTTTAGCAATTATGGCGTATAAAGCAAGTGAAGAAGCTGAATTGGTTTCGAGAGAAAAAATTGTTCTACCTACCAATGACAAAGGAGAACAACAGCAATGGCCAGAGCCTAAAGAACCACAACGCAATTCAAATCATTATTAATAAGAAAAGAGGCTGTCTAAAAAGCCTAAAAAACAAAAACCCCGTCTAAAAAAGGCGGGGTTTTTTCATTGTTTGTCCTCAAAAATAATTATCTTCAAGGTGCACCCAAACAATAAGAAAGACAAATATAA